>CALWXD010000100.1 GCA_944385425.1 uncultured Oscillospiraceae bacterium
ACGGCATCGAGGGCATCACCTGGAGCGATCCTCTCACCCGTGAGCAGGCCGCCCAGATGGCCTTGAACGCCATCAAGAGCCCCCTGGTGCAGTATGACGACGGCGTGACCGTGGTCGTCAACGGCACCCCCGTGACCGTGGGCTCCGGCGACGCCTACTACGTCACCACCACCCTGGCCCGTGAGCAGCGCATCGGGAAGGACACCCTCTCCAACACCAACAACACCTACACCGTGGAGTTCGGCGAGCGGTACTTCCCCCTGCTGGTGCTGGACGAGGGCGTGGACGCCTTCGGCCGCCCCTCCTACACCTGGATCTATGACGGCCAGGAGATCGGCTCCTACATCATGAGCGACCTGCTGAAGGGCGAGTTCACCGACGCCGTCTCCGGCCGCGACCTGTACGAGCTGCTGGGCCGCAACGCCATTGATGAGTACGCCTTCTCCCTCTACGTTGACGGCGAGACCGAGGAGAGCGTCCTGGGCGACGCCTACTTCACCGCCGGCAACCTGGTCCGCGGCAACACCAACACCCTGGGCAGCACCGGCACCGGCGTCCTCACCCAGGTGTATGTTGACAACGACGAGGGCGAGATCATCATCGCCATCATCAACACCTACCTGGCCATCACCGACGACTACGACGAGGACGACGATGCCCTGGATCTGGACATCTACTCCCTGGACAACGACGGCACCAACACCAACCCCGTCTATGTGAAGCTCAGCGGCTCCACCGAGACCAACGTCTCCGTCTCCGGCGAGGACTTTGACATCGCCGACTATGTGGACGGCGACATCGTCCTGGTGACCGTGGCCGAGGGCGCTGTCCAGACCATCGCCGACCCGGAGATCCTGGACGCCGTCACCCTGGAGGCCTTCAAGCGCGACAGCTATGTTGAGTCCGCCGGCGCCAAGTACGACTACGCCGACACCATCGACTACGACGCCGCCGTGCTGGACGACTACACCGGCATCAACAACAACATCAACTTGAAGGATATCACCTACAACCTCATCCTGGATCCCTACGGCAACCTCATCGGCATTGAGCGCAACGAGGATCCCAACCAGTACCTGTTCCTCACCGGCATTGAGGCCGGCGCCAGCCCCCTGGGCGCCCGCACCGCCGCCGCCAACGCCATCTTCCTGGACGGCCAGATGACGGAGATCAAGGTCGACCTGCGGGAGAGCGACACCGTGGCTGCGATTTCCACCCTTAGCACTGCCCCCGGCACGCTGAACGTCTGGTGCTCCTACACCGTCAACAGCAGCGACGTGTACACCTTGACCGTGGTGGATTCCAACGCCGCCTTTGACGCTGGCGACGACGCCGCCGGCCAGGCCCGGTACTATGACGACGAAACCGCCGCCGCGGACAGCGAGTGGCAGACCATCGACACCCGCCATCCCAACCTGCCCGGCGCCGACCGCCATGTGAGCGGCGGGACTGAGGCTTGGGTCGGCAGCACCTCCTCCAACGGCTACAACTGGGTCTACGGCAACGACGACACCGTGTATCTGACGGTTGAGGCGGACTATGTCACCACCGTTGCCGGCGCTACCCCGACCAACGAGATCATCATCACCGGCGTGGACTCCATGGTCACCGGCGTGGACAACGCCAACCTGAACGTCTACAACGGCCGCGAGGTCCAGCGTGTTGCCGGTGTGGCGTCCTACAACCGTTACCTCGCTACTACCAACGGCGTGTACACCCTGTTTGACAGCGACGGCTATGTGATCGCCGCCATCGTGGTGGGCGAGGACGCCGGCTCCACCAGCAACTACGCCTATGTGGTCAGCTCCGACGTGGAGTATGAGCGCTACAACGGCGAGTGGACCTGGACCCGCGAGGTCATCGTCAACGGCGAGCTCGTGGAGATCACCTATGTGGGCGATTCCCTGGATGAGATCGGCAGCGCCGACATGCAGGCCGGCAACTGGTACGAGGTGAAGTACTACGCCGACGGCAACGTGAAGAGCACCCGTCTGCTGACCGGTACGACCACTGCTGTGCTGGGCACCAATGACTACTTCCAGTATGTCCAGTATGCCGTGGACGCCATTGAGAGCGGCGACGACACCGTCCTCATGATGGTGGATGATCCCGGCGTGCTGACGCTGAACAACGCCCGGACCCTGTACACCGAGACCGCCCGGGACGAGGGCATCCTGGTTGACACCAACGTGAAGGTTGTCCGGACCCAGGCTGTGGAGTACCGCAACGGCAGCGTGGCTGACTACGACGAGATCGAGGAGTACGAGGGCGTTGACGGCCTGCTGGATGCCATCGACGATCTGTACGCCGACAACAACCTGAACGACGGCAAGATCGTGGCCATTATGGAGAACGGCCGGATCACCAGCATCGTCCTGGACAACCAGGAGCCCCGCCCGGTGGACGGCGGCAGCACCACCCCGCAGCCGACCGGCTATAAGTTCATCAGCGGCTCTGCCAGCGCGCTGTTTACCGACGCCCGCATCTGGGCCCCCGACAGCCAGTATGATTTCGTGGATGACGCTCAAGCCCTGCGCGCCCTGGCCAACGGCATCATGGAGGCCGGCTATGAGGTCACCGAGATCAACCCCGATGCTTCTACTCCGTATGTGAGCTATCAGGACGGCAGGACCACTGTTAAGGTCAACCTGAGTGCCAACATGAAGGTCATCGAGGTCACCTACAACGGCGAGACCGAGTACATGCGGACCAATGTCACTGCTGATGAGATCGGCGCTAGCGCCGACTTCTGGGATGTGACCTTCGCTGGCGACCACATCTATACTGATGGTTACCGCGATGCTGCCAGCTCTGTCCTCGGCGGCAGGGATCTGGCCTGGAGAGACCAGGTTGCTCAGGGCGGCGACAACGACGGCCGCGTGACCATCACCGATGGTTACTATGAGCTGACTGTCACTGTCGGCAATGGTAACGCTTGGACACCCAGCAGTAGTTCTCCTTACACCACCTATGTCCGCGACGGCAATTCTGTCACTGTGACGGTTCGTAACTCCGCCGACAACCGCCTGCTCAATGTGAGCCTAACGGATAGTGCGGATATCGACACCACCCTCACGAGCACTACGGTGCAGATGGTCAGCGGCGCCGGTACGGTGTCCTTCGATGTGGGTAATATCGACGCTGCCTCCACTGTCCAGATTACCCTGTCTGCTCCTACTCCCTAATTTTGCAGGAGAAATAGGAATCTAAAATGCCCCCCTGGGCCTGTTGGTCCAGGGGGGCATTTCTTTTCTTTTTTAATCCTCCGCGTAAAAGGCCACCACCCGGTAGAGGACGTCCGGCTCGTTGAGCTGCAGGAGGTAGTTGTCCCCCCAGAAGCGGGCCTGGCTGCCGTTCCAGGCGAAGCTGATGGTGCTGAAGCCGGTGCCGTAGGCGTTGGTGACAATCCGCCAGGCCTGGCTGGTGTCGTCGCCGGTGGCCAGGAGGAGGCCCCGGGTCCCCGCGGCGATGAAGAAGGCGGGGCGGCTGGGGAAGTTGACGACGGTGGGGCTTGCCTCGCCGGAGCCGCCGTTGCCGGTGTAGGAGGAGAGCTGGATGGTGCAGTTGCCCCGGGTGAGGAGCTGGGCGGCGTGGCTGGCGAGGCTGTCGGCCTGGGATTTGAGGGCGGCGTCGATTTTAGTGTTTGCGTCGTTGAAGTCGTCCATGAGGATGCGGTCGCTCTTCACCCACTGGGGGAGCTGATAATTTTGCGTATAAGTCATGCCGAAAATTCCTTTCTGTTGTCGAAATTTCGTACCGGCCCTCTTTTTCGGCGCGGCTGCGCTGAAAAGCGGTTTTGCTTTTCAGCGAGCGAAAGCCGGTACATATTGGCTATGTACCGGCTTTTGGTTGGATGAAGTTGTGCAACAGAAAAGTTTTTGGGGCGGGGCGGGGGATTTGGGGCAGCTGACGCCCTTCCCGCCGTTTCGCCGGTTTTATCTGCTATTCTATAGGCAAAACAAAAGAAAATAGGAGGAAATGTCTATGGAATCGGTGAAATTGGCGTCGAAAAAGATCCGCTACATCCCCGTCAACCACATCGCCCCCAACCCCGCCCAGCCCCGGCGGTACTTTGACCCGGAATCCCTGCGGGAGCTGGCGGAGTCCATCCGCGCCCACGGCATCCTCCAGCCCCTCACCGTCCAGCGGGGGCAGTACAGCTACATCTTAGTGGCGGGGGAGCGGCGGCTGCGGGCGGCGGGGCTGGCGGGGCTGGATCGGGTGCCCTGCGTGGTGGTGGAGGTCGGGGCCCAGGAGAGCGCCCTTCTGGCCCTTATCGAGAACCTCCAGCGCAGCGACCTCCACTACATGGAGGAGGCCCGGGCCATCGCCAAGCTGGCGGCGACCTACCACCTCTCCCAGGAGGAGGTGGCGGCCAAGCTGGGGAAGTCCCAGTCCGCCGTGGCCAACAAGCTGCGGCTGCTGCGGCTGTCGGAGGGGTGTGAGGCCCTGCTGCGGCAGCATCAGCTCACCGAGCGCCATGCCAGGACCCTGCTGCGCCTGACGGAGGAGGAGGACCGCCTGGCGGCCCTGCGGCACATCGGGGAGCAGCGTCTCAACGTGGCCCAGACGGAGGAGTATGTGGAGCAGCTCCTCCAGCTGAAGGAGACCACGCCGCCCCAGCGCCGCCCCGGATACGTCATCAAGGACGTGCGCCTCTTTCTCAACAGCATCCGCCGCAGCGTCCAGATCATGCAGCAGGCCGGGGTGGACGCCAAGGTGGACCGGGAGGAGACGGAGGAGTCCATCACCGTCACCGTCCATATCCCCAAGCGCCTCAGCCGGCCATAAGGCCCGCCTCCTCCAGGGCGTCCAGCAGGGCGTCCTCCTCCGTGCCCTTAAGCCAGGCCGTCCCCGCCTTTAGGTCCACCCGGGCGTCCAGCACGCCGGGGCAGGCCAAAAGCCGCTCCGCCGTCTCCCGGCTGCACCGGCCGCAGTGGTTTTTCCCCACGCAGAACTGGCAGCTGAGGCGGCTGACAGAAAAGGTCCTCTCGATCATGTCTCTGTCCCCTCCTCGTCCTCCGCCCGGGGCAGGTTCCAGCGGTAGTGCCGGGCCAGCATCCGCAGGGCCACCGTCACCGCCACGCCGGCCAGGGTGGCCGCCGTGCTGTCCAGCCCCGCTTGGAGGGGGAGGTAGAAGACCAAGCTCCCCAGGATGGCGGCCACGGCGTAGATGTGCTTTCGGAGGACAAAGGGGATGTCCCCGCACATGATATCCCGGAGGATGCCGCCCCCGGCGCCGGTGGTCATGCCCATAAAGACGCAGAGGAAGGCGTTGTCCCCGTACCCCTCGGTGATGACGGCCTGGGTGCCGGTGACGGAGAAGATCCCCAGGCCGATGGAGTCGCACAGGACAAAGAGGACGTCCATCCAGTGGGAAAACCGGGTGTAGCGCCCATGGGACAGCCGGGCCAGGCAGAACATCACCAGGGCCACCAGCACCGCCAGGAGGACATACTCCCCGTTGTAGAACATCCTGGGGGGCGTGCGGCCCAGCAGCACATCCCGGATGGTGCCGCCGCCCAGGGCGGTGATGACGCTGAGCAGCAGCACGCCGAAGAGGTCCAGCCGCCTGTGGATGGCCACCAGCGCCCCGGAGAGGGCGAAGGCGGCGGTGCCGATGAGCTCCGCCACATAGAAGAAAAAGGCCATAAGCTCCCTCCTTCAAACAGATCGCACCCTATCATAGCATATTTGAAGGGGGAGTACAATCCGGGCGGGGGACAAAAAAGGGGGCAGCTGCTTTTCTATCAAAAGCAGCTGCCCCAAATGGATTTGTTTCCGCCCTGGGCCGGCGGGACAGCCGGACGGCCGCGGTTACTTCAGACGCCGCCTCCGCGTGGCGACGCGGCATAGGCTCGACAAGATCAGGCTGCCCAGCGCAATGCCCAGATACAGGCTGTTTTTCTCGGGGGAAAAGAGACACAAGCAGGTACAGACCGCGGCGGACAGCAGCAGGCATATGTCCGCGATTGTCAGCAGCGTTCCAGGCGCTTTTTTATTCATTTCGCACCTCCTGTCCTCTCGGTGAAACGGAAGTTTGCCCCCTTACGCTGAAAGCGGCGCAGGGAGCCGTGAATCCGCCGTCTCCGCCCCGGGGAGGCCAATGCCTCCCCGGGGCGGTCTCATGTGTCCAGCGTGGCGAAGTAGAGGGTGTCGCTCCCGCTGTCGTAGAGGGCCACGGAGAAGTTGAGGGAGGCGCGGCCGAGGATGTCGCTGTTCTCTCCCGCCGCATCGTGGCGGTCTAAAAACCAGTAGTACCCCGTCTCAATGGACGGAATGAGGCACGCCCCCTCGTCGTCGGTGAGGTAGGGACCGTCGCTCCACACAAAGGCGCCGTCGTCACTGACGCGGGAGACGCCGTAGACCAGGGCCTGGGTGGTCTCATCCAGGGGGAGAGGGCGCCAGTCCGCCGCGTCCTCGATCTGGCGGAGGGCCGTGTCGTCGGAGAACCGGATCACCGTGATGGACGTGCCGTCCCCGTGAAAGCCGGTCTCCGACTCCAGGGAGACCATCTCCCCGTCGGTGACGTCGATGCCCGTGGCCTGACTGATGTCGCTCTTTTCATCGGAGGAAATGGAGCCCACCAGCAGGGCGGAGCCGGCGGCAACCACGGCCGGCTGACAGCCGGACAAAATTCCCGCGCCCAGCGTGAGGGCCAGCAGGAGGGATACAAGCTTTTTCATGGCAGTTCCTTTCTTCAGAGCCTGGGGGCGCGGCTGCCTACGCCAGATACCCCAGCAGCGCCTCCGTCACCGTCTCCGGCACGGTGAAGGACAGCGGCACGCCAAGGATGGTAACGGTCAAGCGGCTGCCGCCGGCGTAGAGGTCCATACGGCAGGTCTCTTCCATCTTCCGGTCCTCCTCACGCTCCCCCAGATGGAGGGTGCTCTCCTGGGAGAGGACGAAGGAGGCGTCGGGCGTCTCCCCGTCCCCCTCCGGGGTCCCCACGTCGGAGAGGGTCCAGTGGTCCGGATCCAGGCTTTCCACAAAGTCCTGCAAATCCTCGTCATCCGTGAGGGTTGCGACGGTCTCCCCGGTGGCGGGGTCCACCACCGCCACCTCCTGGGCCTTCTCCAGGGAGGCCAGGGCGTCGGCCGGATCCTCCGCCGCCCCCTGCCGGCCGCAGCCGGCCAGGGCGAGACACAGGGCGAGGCAGGCGAGGGCAAGGCTCGCTGTTTTTTTCATGGTGTTTCCCTCCTTACTCCAGATTGAGATGCCGCTTGATGATATAAGTGGCGGCGAAGTAGTAGATTAGAGTGAGGACGAGGCAGCCGGCGATCATCAGAAGGAAGGCGGCGTGGAGGGCCTGCTGGGCGGTCATGGCGGCGATGAAATCCATATTGATATCCAGAATCGCCGCCGCCACCGCGAGAACCATCACCAGCGCGTTGACCACCGCATTGAGGGCGATATAGGCGATCACACTGGCGGCGATGCGGTTGCGGCCGAAGAGGTGGCCGATGGCCATGGCCAGATAGAACATGGTGATGCTGCTGGAGACGCTTAGGAGCATCAGGATGAGGAACTCCAGGGCGTAGAGGGCGTTGTCCGGCCGGCCGGAGGAGAAGTAGTCCACAATGACCTGGAAGGCCACGCCGAACACGTCATACAGGGAGCTGGGGATCAGCAGCAGGATGGAGAGCAGGGCGATGAGGCTGCTGAAAATGGTGACCACCATGGCGGAGATCAGCTTGGACAGCACCAGCTGCCAGGATTTCACGGGGAGGGTGTTCATGAGGTACCCCTCCTCCCCCAGGATCCCCCGGAAAAACCGCTGGATGATAAAGATCAGCGTGACCACCGCCATGGCCACCAGGATGCCGAAGTAGACCAGGGATTCGATGGCGCTTGCGATGTCAAAGCCCAGGATCTCCGCGTCGGCCATGGACAGGGTGAACCGCATCACCAGGGCCATTACCAGCGCGGCGGGCCAGAGGATGGAAAACTCCTTGATGACGGAGCGAAAATCGTATTTCAACAGCTTTCTCAGCATCAGAACCTGCCTCCTTCCATGGGGACGGCCCGGAACATCTCACGGAACAGGGAGTCCACGCTCTTGCCTTCGCTCTCCCGAATGTTGTCCACGCTGTTGTGGAGGATGATCTCCCCCTGGCGGAGGAAGAGCGCCTCGTCCAGCACCCGCTCCACGTCGCTGATGAGGTGGGTGGAGAGCAGCACGGTGCCGGCCTCGTTGTAGTTGGTGAGAATGGTGTTGAGGATGAAGTCCCGGGCCGCCGGATCCACCCCGGCGATGGGCTCATCCAGCAGGTAGAGCTGGGCCTTCCGGGCCATGACCATCACCAGCTGCACCTTCTCCTTGGTGCCCTTGGACATGGTCTTCAGCCGGTCCCGGGGCTCCACCCCCAGGCTGCGGCACATCTCCGCGGCCTTCTGCCGGTCAAAGTCGGCGTAGAAGTCCTGGAACAGGTCGAAGAGGTCCGTGGCCTTCATCCAGTCGGCGAAGTACATCCGGTCCGGCAGGTAGCTGATGATGGCCTTGGAGTGGAGCCCCACCGGCTCCCCGTCCACCGCCAGCGTGCCGGCGGTGGGCTGGAGCAGGCCGCACAAAATCTTGATAAACGTGGTCTTGCCGCTGCCGTTGGGCCCCAGAAGGCCTACGATCCGGCCCCGGCCGATGCTGCATGTCACATCCCGCAGCGCCGCCTTGTGGCCAAAGGTCTTGGTCAGGTGGCTGCTCTGGATCAGCAGATCACTCATGGTTTTCTTCCTCCTTCAATAGCTTGATGATATCCTCTCGCGTATAGCCCAAGGCCCGCACGGCGGAGAGAAACTCCCCGATCACCTGCCGGGCCATCCGGTGGCGGATGGCCTCGATGGCGGCGGTGTCCTCCGTGACGGTGCGCCCGGCGGTGCGGTTGGCCACCGCCAGCCCGTCGCTCTCCAGCTGGCTGAGGGCCCGCTGCATGGTGTTGGGATTCACCCCGGCGTCTGCCGCCAGCTCCCGCACGGAGGGGAGCTTGCTGCCGGGGGCGTACTGCCCGGCCACGATCCGCCTGGCCATCTGCTCGCTGAGCTGCATCCAGATGGGGCGGTCATCGGTGAGTATCCAATCCATCATTTCCTCCTTTTCTGCGCTGCTGTATCCGAACCCCGGGGTTCAGGAGCGGGGGTATACGGTCTGGTCCGTCCCGTCCGGCCCCATGACGGTGAGGGCCGTGACGGTCCCCGCCAGCCCAAGGCCGGGGAGGGAGCAGTCCTCCGCCGCCCGCTGCAGCGCCTGCTGGAGGGCGGGTCCGGCCTCCGCTGTGCTGAAGAGCGATTCGGGCATGGCGTCCAGGGCCTCCCGCATCCGGCTGCGGACCGCCTCCAGCGCCCCGTCCCGTTCGGCCACCGTGACGGCGCTGCCGCTGTCATAGGTGATCTCATAGGAGAGGGAGCAGGCAAATTCCACCGTGTCCAGAAGAGTGCGCCCGGCGGTCCGCTGCCGCTCCAGGCGGCCGGATGCCCCGCCGTCGGTGAGCTCGGCCAGGGTGGCCGGGAGGGTCAGCGAGACCAGCCGCCCCTCCGGGGTGTCCGCCTCATAGACGCCTGACAGCTCCTCCAAAGCGGCCTGCAGCCCGGCGGCGTCCCCAAAGGTGTCCAGTACCAGCGCCCGGAAGTCGGAGAGGGTCATCTCTTCATACCCGGCGGACAGCAGCGCCTCTACCGGCGCCGTTTCCTCCCCGCCGGACGCCCAGGCATCTGCCCCCTGGGCCGCGCCGTTGATGGAGCAGCCGGTGATCTCCGTATCCTCTGCCTCCCAGACTATGGGGAAGAATCCGGGGATGTCGATTTCGGCCTCTTCCAGTACCACGTCCTTCACCACAGCGCCGCTGCAGGAGAGGAAAAATCCAGTGCCGCCGCCGGAGTCCGTCACATGCAGCCCCCGGATGGCGTGGCCGTTTCCGTCAAACACCCCGGTGAAGGGCGCCGCCTCGGTCCCAATGGGGATCCACTGCCCGGTTAGGACAATGTCCTGCTCCAGAAGATAGTTTCCGGAGAGAGGATAGGTGTCCCCAATGGCCCGCAGCCCCGCTTCGTCCTCCAGCAGATAGTAGTCCAGGCCCTCCACCGTGGCCGTCTCCAGGGCCGCCGGCTCCGAAGGCCGGGCGGCGGGGACAGCCCCGCAGCCGCAGGCAAGCAAAAGCACGCCGCAGCAGAGGGCGGCCAATTTCTGTTTTCTCATCTCTGACACCTCGCAGTCTGAAAGCATCCGCTGCCGGCGGGACTGTCCGCCGGTGTATTATTGTATTATGCGACTAATACAATAATACAAACAAAGAGATTTGTCAAGGGGGGCGGGGAAAATTTTTGCCGCCCCGGCCGGGGCATACCGGCGGCGGGCGGCGTCATACAGTGTAGGGCGGGAGAAGAGGGGGACGGAGGTGGACCATGGAGAAGAGCAAAAGGGACCGGGACTTGATGAGCCGGGCGGCGGACGTGTTCGACCTGCCGGCGGATGTGATCGCCGGCCTTCCCCACATCGAGCTGATGGGGGACTGCCAGCTGCTGATGAACAGCCACCAGGGGATCCTGTCCTACAGCCGGGAGGCGGTGGACATCAACGGCGGCAAGCTGATCCTGCGGGTGCGGGGGGAGAATCTGGAGCTGACGGCCATGACCGGCTGCGAGCTGCGGCTGAAGGGGCGGATCACGGTCCTGGAGCTGGTGCGGTAGAGGGGAGGGGACAGGCGTGCTGCAGACAGCGGTGAATTTCTGCCGGGGCCATGTGACGCTGCGGGTGGAGAGCGCCTTCCCCGAGCGGGTGCTGAACCTGTGCTCCGCCCGGCGCATCCCCTTCTGGGACCTCCGGTGGGAGAGCCCCATCTGTTTCACCTTCACCATGACCCGCGGCAGCTGGCACGCCCTGCGCCCCCTGGCCCAGCGCCTGGAGGCGGAGATCCGGGTGGAGCGGCGGGAGGGGCTGCCCTATTTCCTGTGGCGGTTCCACCGGCGCCACGCCCTGGTGGCGGGGCTGGCCCTGTGCGCCCTCCTCAGCTTTTTCGGCTCCTTTTTCATCTGGGACTTCGAGATCGAGGGCAACGAGGCCGTCAGCGAGGAGGAGATCCTTCGGGCGCTGGACCGGTGCGGCGTGTCCCTGGGGACCTTCGGCTACAGCGTCAGGTCCGACGCGCTGCGAAACGAGGTGCTGCTCCTGGTGCCGGAGCTGAGCTACATCGCGGTGAACGTCCGGGGCTGCCGGGCCCATGTGCAGGTGCGGGAGCGGGTGGAGCCGCCGGAGCTCATCAGCAAGCGGGACCCGGGCAACACCGTGGCGGCCAAGGCGGGGATCGTCACCTCCATTTTCCCCTACGACGGGGAGAAGATGGTGCTGCCGGGCACCACGGTGCGGGAGGGACAGCTGCTCATCAGCGGCGTCACGGTGGATGAGCAGGCCGGCACCCGTTTCCTCCGG
The DNA here is from genome assembly GCA_944385425.1 of uncultured Oscillospiraceae bacterium. Lineage (GTDB taxonomy): Bacteria > Bacillota > Clostridia > Oscillospirales > Oscillospiraceae > CAJFPI01. Next base: position 11,420 of record CALWXD010000100.1, read on the forward strand.
GGCATGGGGACGGTATACGCCCGCACCTGGTACAGCCGCCGCTGCCAGGTGCCCGCGACGGCGGTGGAGAAGGCCTATACCGGGGAGACCACCACGGTTTTTGCCCTGTGCTGGGGAAGAAACCGGATAAATTTGTATCATACCGGTAGCATTGGGCAGGGGGACTGTGATAAAATAACCACGAGGACCCAGCTGTCCCTCCCCGGCGGCATTGCCCTGCCCATCACCCTGGTCAAGGAGACCTACCGGTACTACGAGCCGGCGGAGCGGCAGCGCAGCCAGCGGGAGGCGGAGGAGCTGGCCTACGCGGCGCTGTGGGCGGACCTCCTGGCGGGGATGGACGACGGGACAGTGACCAGCGAGAGCTGCGCCGGCGCGGCGCTGGGAGATGCCTATCTGGTGGAGCTGCAGGCGGAGTGCCAGGAGCAGATCGGCCGGTTTGTCAGCATCCCCACGGAAGATTCTACAAAAGAAAACGAGGAATGACAAAAAGGATGGAACAGCGAATCGAGATCGAGCGGATGGAGCAGGCGGTGAACCTCTTCGGCTCCTTTGACGAGAACATCCGGCTGATTGAGTCGGAATTCCATGTGGCGGTGACCAACCGGGAGGGGGAGCTGCGCATCAGCGGCGAGGCGGAGGACACCATGCTGGCCGCCAAGGCCGTCAACGCCCTCCTAACCCTCTCGGCCAAGGGGGAGCCCCTGGGGGAGCAGCAGGTGCGGTATGTCATCGGCCTGGCCCGCTCGGGGCAGGAGGAGAAGATCAGCGAGCTCACCGGGGACGTGATCTGCATCACCGCCAAGGGCCGGCCGGTGAAGCCCAAGACCATCGGCCAGAAGCGCTACTGCGACAGCGTGCAGAAAAACACCGTTACCATCGGCGTGGGCCCCGCCGGCACCGGCAAGACGTATCTGGCCGTGGCGGAGGCGGTGGCGGCCTTCCGCTCAAAGGAGGTCAACCGCATCGTCCTGACGCGGCCGGCGGTGGAGGCCGGGGAGCGGCTGGGCTTTCTGCCCGGCGATCTCCAGAGCAAGGTGGACCCCTACCTCCGCCCCCTGTACGACGCCCTCTTTGACATGCTGGGGGCGGAGACCTACAACAAGTACCTGGAGCGGGGCAACATCGAGGTGGCCCCCCTGGCCTACATGCGGGGCCGGACCCTGGACGACAGCTTTATCATCCTGGACGAGGCCCAGAACACCAGCCGGGAGCAGATGAAGATGTTCCTCACCCGCATGGGCTTTGGCTCCAAGATGGTCATCACCGGGGACGTGACCCAGATCGACCTGCCGCCGGACAAGACCTCCGGCCTCAAGGAGGCCATCCGGGTGCTGCGGGGCGTGGAGGGCATCGGCATCTGTGAATTAAACGACCAGGACGTGGTCCGCCATGTGATGGTCCAGCGGATCATCAAGGCCTACGACGAGTACTACAGCCGTGGGAAGAGGGACAAGCGGTAAGCTGTCTCGGCGCGGGTGCGCCGTCCAAGCGTTTTGCCGCAGGCAAAACCTTGAAGGCCGGCGGATTCACTCCGCCGGCCTTAGGTGAAATGGGGCCCCCGCGGGGACGTGTCCCCGTGGGGCGGCCAGCGGTAGAAACTGTCCCCGGCTGCGCGGAGAGGGAGGGGAGCGGTCGTGACAACATTTTCATGGTATGGCTATGCGGCGGAGGTGGACGAAGGGGCCACGGCGGACTACTACGCCCGGGCCTCCGACTGGGACTGCAGCTGCGGCCACTGCCGCAACTTCCTGGCCCTGGCAAGGGCGCGAAAGCTGCCGGCGGAGATTTTGGAGCTCCTGGATGAACTGCGCATCCCGCCGGAGAAGGCCACCTATGTCTGCGAGCTCTGCTACGGCGAGGACTGGCGGGAGAAGGGCCTGCTCTACGAGGTCAGCTGGCGGGTGGCGGGCACGGTGGTGAAACAGCCGGAGAGCAGAGAGAACGAGGGGACACCCTGGGGGCCGCCGTCATGGCTACGGTCGTGCTGGCTGATGCTGGGACACGAGACCTGCCCGGTGGCGGAGGGCTTTCCCCGGCCCCACTTTGACCTGGACATCAGCTTATACCTTCCCTGGATGTTGGACGAGCCCATAGAGGGGCCCGACAAGGAGAATTGACATGGCAAAGCGACACTATATCCCCATCACCGCCGACGTGCCGGGGGTGGGCGAGGGCCAGCGGGCCCTCATCCGCAGGGCGATCCGCACGGCCCTGGCGGCGGAGGGGGTGGATTTCCCCTGCGAGGTGGACGTCTGCGTCACCGGCGACGAGGGGATCCACCAAATCAACCAAGAGATGCGGGGGGTGGACCGGCCCACGGACGTGCTGAGCTTTCCGGCCTTTGCCCTGCGGCCCGGGGAGCTCCCCGGTGTGGAGGACGCCGACCCGGCCACCGGGCTGGTGCCCCTGGGGGACATGTGCCTCTCCCTGGAGCGGGTGCGGGCCCAGGCCAAGGAGTACGGGCACTCCAACCGCCGGGAGCTGGCCTACCTGGTGGTCCACTCGGTGCTCCACCTCCTGGGGTACGACCACCTGGACGAGGGGGCGGAGAAGGCCCGGATGCGCCGGCGGGAGGAGGCCATCATGGCGCTTTTGGACCTCCCCCGGTAACCGGCAAGACGGCAAAGG
>CALWXD010000101.1 GCA_944385425.1 uncultured Oscillospiraceae bacterium
AGTGGGCCGGGTCCAGCTGGTACTTCCTGCGGTATATGGACCCCCACAACGACAAGGCCCTGGCCTCCAAGGAGGCCCTCGACTACTGGTCCCCGGTGGACTGGTACAACGGCGGCATGGAGCACACCACCCTCCACCTGCTGTACAGCCGGTTCTGGCACAAGTTCCTGTACGACATCGGGGTGGTGCCCACCAAGGAGCCCTATCAAAAGCGCACCAGCCACGGCATGATCCTGGGCGAGGGCGGCGAGAAGATGTCCAAGAGCCGGGGCAACGTCATCAACCCCAACGACATCATCGCCCAGTACGGCGCCGACACCATGCGCACCTATATCATGTTCATCGGCGACTTTGAGAAGGCCGCCGCCTGGAGCGCCAACGCGGTGAAGGGCTGCAAGCGGTTTTTGGACCGGGTGTGGAACCTCAGCGAGATGGAGCACGCCGGCGAGGACTACTCCGCCGCCAACGAGAGCGCCATCCACAAGGCCATCAAGAAGGTCAGCGAGGACATCGAGGCCATGAAGTTCAACACCGCCATCGCCGCCCTCATGGCCCTGGTGAACGACTTCTACCAGAACGGCGCCAGCCGGGGCGATATGAAGGCCCTGCTGCTGATGCTCAGCCCCTTCGCCCCCCACATCTGCGAGGAGATGTGGGAGCAGATGGGCTTTGGCGGGGAAGTGAGCCAGCAGCCCTGGCCCAAGTATGACGAGAGCAAGACCATCGCCGCCACGGTGGAAATGGCCGTCCAGGTCCAGGGCAAGCTCCGGGGCACCATCCAGGTGGCCCTGGACAGCGACCAGGAGGCCGTGGTGGCCGCGGCCAGGGAGAACGAGAAGGTGGCCAAGTTCCTGGACGGCATGGAGATCGTCAAGGTCATCCATGTGCCCAACAAGCTGGTGAACCTAATTGTGAAACCCAAGAAGTAGGTTTTACGGAATGTTCCGCCGGGCGTCCGGCGTGCGAGCGTCCGCGGAGCGGACCTCGGAGCGGGCCGGATTGATTTCGGCCCGCTCAAATCAAATGCCGGGGTCCCCACCGGATGGGTTTCCATCCCGCCGGGCGTCCGGCGTGCGAGCGTCTGCGGAGCGGACCTCGGAGCGGGCTGGATTGATTTCGGCCCGCTCAAATCAAATGCCGGGGTCCCCACCGGATGGTTTTCCATCCGGTGGGGCCAACTCTTCCGTGGCGGCATCTGGCGGCGCAGGGCGACAGAAAGAGCGGCGGAGCGCAAAAAAATCCCCGGTTCTTTGGAAATTTTTGAAGATCCGCCTTGACAAACAGAGGGTTTATCCGTATAATACTACAGGTAAAGCCATGTTATTGGCCCTTAAAGAGTATCCAGGATTGAGCCGGATACATCGGAGGGAGGGAAATATAGATGTCTGAAGTTCGTGTCAAGGAGGGCGAGTCCCTGGACAGCGCCCTGAAACGCTTTAAGCGCAGCTGCGCCAAGGCCGGTGTCATTGCGGAGGTCCGCAAGCGTGAGCACTACGAGAGCCCCAGCGTGAAGCGCCGCAAGAAGAGCGAGGCCGCTCGGAAGAACCGCAACAAGCGCTATTATTAAGCATAGAGACAAAGAAGCCCCTCTGGCCGATGGTCAGAGGGGCTTCTTCATTTGGAAAAGCTGGAAAGCGACGGAAGGCTGTCACCTTTTGGCCGCCCGCCAGATTCTGACCGCTTTCCCCGCCGCGCTGTCCTATAATGCCTCTTGTAGCTAGGGGATGGCCCGGAGGAGGGGGGATGGGAGATGCGCGTCTATTATCCGGATGTGGCCTTTTTGCTCAACGGGGCCCTGGACTACCTGGTGCTCTGCAGCACCCTGCGCCTGATGGGCCTGCCCCTGTGCCACAGGCGCATCGCCCTGGCCGCCGCGCTGGGGGGGCTCTATGGGGCCGCGGCGATTCTGCCGGGCTGGGAATTTCTGGGGCTGCTGCTGGCCAAGGGGCTTGTGGCCCTGGGGATGGTGGGGATCGTCTACGGCCGGGGGCCCATTTTCCTGCGCTGCTATGTGCTCTTCCTTATCGCCTCCTGCACCCTCTCCGGCGCGGTGACGGCCATGGAGGCGGTGTTCTACCGCACGGATCAGATCTGGCTGATTTTCCTGCTGTCCGCCGCCTTCTGCGCCTTTGCCCTGGCGGTGGTGTTCCACCGGGGGGCGGAGGCGGGGGCGGCCGGGCGGCTGGTGCCGGCGGAGCTGTGCCACCGGGGCCGCCGCCTCCGGGTGACCCTCTGCCATGACACGGGGAACACCCTTCGGGACAGCGAGACGGGCCAGGTGGTCTGCGTGGTGGAGCGGAAGGCCCTGGCGCCCCTTTTGAAGGGGGAGGGCCTGTCCCTCCGGGAGATCCCCTTCCAGTCCCTGGGGCAGCCGGAGGGGAGGCTCCTCTGCTTTACCTGCGACAGCCTGCGCCTTTTGGGCAGGACCTATCAAAATTACCCCATCGGCATCGCGGATTTCCCCCTCTCCGACGGCGGGGGATTCGTTGGGCTGTGGGGCGGCACACGGACAGAAGGGGAGGTTTGTCATGATCCGACAATGGCTGCGAAAGGTACATAGCCGGCTTTTGGACCTGCTGCTCCGCCTGGGGCTGACCCTGCCGGGGAAGGTCCACTACATCGGCGGCAGCGACACCCTGCCGCCGCCCCTGCCCCGGGAGGAGGAGGCCCTCCTGCTGGAGCGGCTGGGGGCGGGGGACGGCGAGGCCCGACAGACCCTCATCGAGCGGAACCTCCGCCTGGTGGTCTACATCGCCCGCCGGTTTGAAAACACGGGCATCAACATCGAGGACCTCATCTCCATCGGCGCCATCGGCCTCATCAAGGCCATCAACACCTACAAGGCGGACAAGAACATCAAGCTGGCCACCTACGCCTCCCGCTGCATTGAAAACGAGATTTTGATGTACCTTAGGAAAAACGTGGGGCAGAAGGGGGAGGTGAGCCTGGACGAGCCGCTGAACACCGACTGGGACGGCAACGAGCTCCTCCTCAGCGACATCCTGGGCACCGACAGCGACGAGGTGTCCCGCCCCCTGGAGGAGGACGTGGACCGGACCCTCCTCAACCAGGCCATCAGCCGCCTGGAGGAGCGGGAGCGGGAGATCATCGTCCTGCGCTTTGGCCTCTACGGCGCCAAGGAGCAGACCCAGAAGGAGGTGGCCGACCGCCTGGGCATCTCCCAGAGCTACATCTCCCGGCTGGAAAAGCGGATCATCCTCCGGCTCAAGCGGGAGATCCTGCGTTTAAGCTGAACGCCCAGCGCCGAAACAAAAAATAATTTCTGCGCCGCAATCCCTTGCGGCGCAGTCTTTTTGCCCTTTGCGGCCGGCGCGGCATGAAATTTCCTCTTGACAAATCGCTCCGTTAGTTATATGGTTAATTACACAAGTAATGAACCAAAGAAGGGAGGACGGACGTGAACGAGCAATTGACAGAGAACAAATCCATCTATCTGCAGATCAGCGAGATGATCGAGACGGATATCCTCCGGGAGATCCTCCTGGAGGAGGAGCAGGTACCCAGCACCAACGAGCTGGCAAAGCAGTATACCATCAACCCCGCCACCGCGGCCAAGGGCATCAACCTGCTGGTGGACGAGGGGATTTTGTACAAGAAACGGGGGATCGGCATGTTTGTGGCGGCAGGCGCCCGGGAGAAAATCCTCTCCAAGCGGCGCAGGGCCTTTTTGGAGACGGAGCTCAGCCGCCTTCTGGAGGAGGCGGGACGGCTGGGCATTACAAAAGAGGAACTCATCGACATGATAAGGGAGAAAGCACAATGAAATTGGTCTGTAACGATCTGGTCAAAACCTACGGTCACAAAAACGCGGTGGACCATGTGTCCTTAACGCTGGAGCAGGGGAAGATCTACGGCCTCATCGGCCGCAACGGGGCGGGGAAGACCACCCTGCTCTCTATGCTCACCGCCCAGAACCCCGCCACCTCCGGCACCGTGACGCTGGATGGGGAACCGGTATGGGAGAACCGGCGGGCCCTGGACCACCTGTGTTTCAGCCGGGAGCTGAACGTCAGCCAGGAAAACGGCGTGGGCGCCATCAAGGTGAAGGAGTACCTGCGCCTGGCCTCCTACTACTACCCCGGCTGGGACAGCCAGCTGGCCAAGCGGCTGGTGGAGCTGTTCGACCTGCCGGTGAAGAAAAAGCTGATGAAACTGTCCAAGGGCATGCTCTCCATGGTGACCATCGTGGTGGCCCTGGCCAGCAAGGCGGCCTTCACCATTCTGGACGAGCCGGTGGCGGGGCTGGACGTGGTGGCCCGGGAGAACTTCTATAAGCTGCTGCTGGAGGAGTACGCCGCCACAGGCCGCACCTTCGTCATCTCCACCCACATCATCGAGGAGGCCGCCGACGTGCTGGAGGAGGTCATCATCCTGCACCAGGGCAAAATCCTCACCGTGGCCAACACCCAGGAGCTGGTGGACAGCGCCCGGTATGTCAGCGGCAGGGCGGAGGACGTGGACGCCGCCGTGGAGGGCCTCACCGTCTGCCACAGCGAGACCATGGGCCGCAGCAAGGGCGCCACGGTATTTCTGAAACCCGGGGAGCAGATCCGCCCGGGCTGCGACGTCACCGTCCAGCCCATCAACCTCCAGAAGGTCTTTGTGGCCATGTGCGGAGAGGAGGCCCACTGAGATGGCGCGGGGATATCGGTTCTGGTTTCGCTACCTGTGGCAGACCGTCGCCGTGGGCGCGGCGGCGGCCGCGGTCATGTTCCTCCTCACCGGCGTTGGTATCAACATCCGCTGGGTGCAGATCTCCGGCGTGCTGGCCGGCCTGCCCTACTACCTGGTGCTGGGCAGCGCCATCGCGCTGACGATGATCTGCTTTACCACCCACCTGGTCTATTTCCCCCTGGTCCTGTCCCTGGGCAGCACCCGGCGGGAGGCCTTCCTGGGCTTTCTCCTCTACCGGCTGGGGACGGTGGTGGTCACCACGGCGCTGTGCCTGGCGCTCCTGCTGCCCACGGCGACGGGGGAGACCTGGCAGCTCCTGCCGGTGTGGGTCCTCATCCTGCTGTTCAGCTGCAGCCTGGGCAGCCTCATGGGCCTCTCTTACCAAAAGCTGAAATTTCTGGGGATTTTGATGATGGTGGTCCTGTTCGCCCTGGTCGGCGGCTGCGTGGGGTTCTTCCTGGCGGGAGGGGAGGCCCAGATCTTTGTCGACCTCTTCGCCGCCCTGGGCCGCTATGTGGTGATCGGCGGGATCCTGTGGCTCCTCAGCGCCGCCCTGGACCTGGCGCTGACCCACCTGGCCCTCAAGCACCGGGAAGTGAAACTGTAAGGAGGGAGCTTGCATGCGATACGATTTCAATATTGCCCGGCGGCTGTTCTGGCGGGATATGGCGTTTTTCGCCGCCTGCATCGGCATCGGCTGGCTGTGCGGCGCCGCCTTGTCCGCCGCGCTGGTCTATTTCCTCTTTCAGCCGGGGGACGGCTATGTGGCCTTCGGCACCTTCTGTGCCCTCCTGGGGCTCTTCGTGGCGGTGGTGGCCTGCCGCAACCAGAACGCCAACACCCGCTACCAGCTGGCAGTTGCCATGGGGCAGAGCCGCCGGGGCTATCTCCTAACGGAGATCGTCTCCAAATTCCTCCAGTGCCTTCTGAGCCTGGGGCTGGCAGCCCTCCTGCACCTGGCGGAGCTGGGCCTCTGCCGCCTCCTCCTTCCCGGGGAACGGAATGTCATGCCCTTCTTCGCCGGGATGGGAGCGGGGGAGCTGATCCTGGGGGCCTGCGGCATAGCCCTGGCCTTTGTGGCCGTGGACCTTGTCGTCACCGCCCTAATGGTACGCTTTGGCATGAAGGGATTCTTCATCGTCTTCATCCCCATCTGGCTCAACTCCTTCCTAACCTCGCCCTCCCTCCACGCCGCGGAGGAGGACACCGGCTCCCTCCTGGCCGCCCTGGGGCACTTCCTCATCTGGGCCACGGAAACGCTGTCAAGCATCCCGGTCTGGCTGGTGGCGGGCGTGCCGGCGGCGGTCCTGTCCGCCGTCAGCGTCCTCTACCTCCTCCGGGCGCCGGTGAAGGCGTAACCCGGCCTAGAATAAAAAATGGAAAAGCGGGAGCGCGGCGCGTTGGCGCGACTCCCGCTTTTGTCTATTTTGCCGAGAAGACGCCGGCGGCGGGGGTTGTCCCGGGAAACACTGGCCCGGCAGGGATTCCCATGATGTAAAGGGAAAAGACAATACAGGCGTTTTGGACCGATTCGGGCGGGAAACCGCCCATTTTTGTGACAGAGCGGCGGCAGTCCCCGCTGCCATTTGTACGTTATGGAGAAAGTGGCCAATATATTGACATCCGCAAATAAAGTGGTACAATATCTTGTGTTATCTGGAATTTCACAAGGGAGGACGAGAGAGGAATGGCGATTTCAGAGAATGCCCGGGCGGTGCTGGAGAAGCGGTATCTGATGCGGGACGAGGCGGGGAACCCAAAGGAGACGGTGGACGATCTGTTCCACCGGGTGGCCGGCGCCATTGCCGCGGCGGACAAGGTCTTTGATCCCCAGGCGGACACGGCGGCGACGGCGGAGCGTTTTTACAGGATGATGACGGAGCTGGAGTTTTTACCGAACTCCCCCACGCTGATGAACGCCGGGCGGCCCCTGGGGCAGCTCTCCGCCTGCTTTGTGCTGCCGGTGGGGGACTCCATGGAGGAGATCTTCGACGCCATCAAGAACGCGGCCCTCATCCACAAGAGCGGCGGCGGCACCGGCTTTTCCTTCTCCCGGCTGCGGCCTAAGGGGAGTACCGTCAACTCCACCGGGGGCGTGGCCAGCGGCCCGGTGTCCTTTATGAAGGTCTTCAACGCCGCCACCGAGGCGGTGAAGCAGGGGGGCACCCGCCGGGGCGCCAACATGGGCATTTTGCGGGTGGACCACCCGGACATCATGGAGTTCATCACCTGCAAGAACAACACCAAGGAGATCACCAACTTTAATATCTCCGTGGGCCTTACGGAGAAGTTCATGAACGCGGTGGAGAAAAACCAGGACTATGACCTGGTGGATCCCGCCACCAAGGCGGTGGCCGGCCAGCTGAACGCCCGGGAGGTGTTTGATGCCATTGTATCCTCCGCCTGGCAGACCGGGGAGCCGGGGATCATCTTCCTGGACCGGCTCAACCGGGACAATGTGGTGCCCCAGGTGGGCCAGATCGAGTCCACCAACCCCTGCGGCGAGCAGCCCCTGCTGCCCTACGAGGCATGCAACCTGGGGTCCATCAACCTGGTGCGCCACCTGCAGAGGACGGAGAAGGGGTTCGCCGTCGACTGGGAGAAGCTGGACCGCACGGTGGACCAGGCTGTCCACTTCCTGGACAACGTCATCGAGGTCAACCAGTACCCCCTGCCGGAGATCGACCAGATGACCCGGGCCACCCGGAAGATCGGCCTTGGCGTCATGGGGTTTGCGGATATGCTGCTCTACCTGGGCGTGCCCTACAACAGCACGGAGGGCGTGGAGCTGGGCCGGCAGGTGATGGAGCGGATCAATACCCGGGGTCATGCGGCCAGCCGGGCCCTGGCCAAGGTCCGGGGGCCCTTCCCGCTGTTTGCCGAGAGCACCCTGAAAAACCAGCCCCCCATCCGCAACGCCACCGTCACCACCATTGCCCCCACCGGAACCCTCTCCATCATCGCCGGGGTCTCCAGCGGCGTGGAGCCGGTGTTTGCCTACGCCTATATCCGCAACGTGATGGACAACACCCACCTGGTGGAGACCAACCAGGTGCTGAAGGAGAAACTGGTCGGCTGCGGCCTGTACTCCGACGAGCTGATGCGCCAGGTGGCGGAGCACGGCACCCTGGCCCACATCGACGGCATCCCCGAGGAGATCCGGCGGGTCTTCGTCTGCGCCCACGACGTGTCCCCCATGTGGCATGTCCGCATGCAGGCGGCGTTCCAGGACCACACGGACAACGCGGTGAGCAAGACGGTGAATTTCCCCAACAGCGCCACCAAGGAGGACGTTTCAGAGGTCTATCATCTCGCCTATACGCTCGGCTGTAAAGGTACAACGATTTACAGAGATGGCAGCCGGGAGGAGCAGGTGCTGAACATCCGCAGGGTCAACGACGGCAAGGAGGCGCCCCCGGAAAAGCCGGCCTCCCCGGGCCATATCGAGGGGGACTACGGCCAGCTGCTGCCCCGTCCCCGCCCGGCGGTGACCACCGGGTTTACCGAGAAGGTGAAGATCGGCTGCGGAAACCTCTACATCACCGTCAACTACGACGAGCGGGGCATCTGCGAGGTCTTTACCAACACCGGCCGGGCCGGCGGGTGCCCCAGCCAGAGCGAGGCCACGGCCCGCCTGGTGTCCGTGGCCATCCGCAGCGGCATGGACCCCAAGGAGATCATCCAGCAGCTCAAGGGCATCCGCTGCCCCTCCTGCCTGCGGCAGCCGGGGGTGCCGGTGACCAGCTGCCCCGACGCCATCGCCAAGAGCCTGGAGAAGGTGATCCGGGCCCGGCAGGGCGGCGCCCCCGCCGCCGCGCCGGCGGCCCAGCCCATGCCCATCCCCGGCCCCACCGCCAAGCGGGACGTGAGCCCCGCGGAGGTCAAGCTAGCCAAGTTCTGCCCCGAGTGCGGCAGCAAGCTGGAGCATGAGGGGGGCTGTGTCACCTGCCGAAACTGCGGCTACTCCAAGTGCGGCTGACGGCAGGCCCGCGAATCGGCATATCGAAAGGACAGGGGTTCGACTCCCCTGTCCTCTCTTTCCGCAGGCGTATTGTCCATAGATTGGTAAAAAGGAGGCGCTTATGATGGTTTCTTACCCGCTTGGGGAGTGGACCCTGGCATTTGACAGGGCGTACCGGGTTGTCCGGGATGACACCACGGCCGTTGTCCTGGACGAGGATCGGACCGCGTTGGTCCTCTTGAGCCTGACCGAGACAGGGAATCTCCGCATAGAACGCACCTACTACGCGATGATCTGCGAAATCGACGCCGCCGAACGGAAAGCGGTGTTCCACACTACGGAGGAGCTTGGCTGATACAGCGGGAGGGAAGAGCCCGGCGCTGCCTTTGGACAGCGCCGGGCCTCCATGAAGAGGCGGCTGCCGCGCTTTTTCAGCTGCCGGAGGCGGGCTGTTTTCCGTTTCCTCCGCCGGCGGGCCTGGCGGATACCTCGGCCGCCGCCCAGGCGGATTCGACGGGAAAAGGACATCTGGCCGTTTCCCTTGTAATTTGGCGGTAAGTCTGCTATAGTATATGGGTATGATTGGAGAGGAGCGCGCCCATGGAAAACTTTCAAGACCTCTGGAACAGCATCCAGTGGGACCTGCTGTCCGACCTTGTCAAGCGCCTTCTGGCGGTGCTCCTGTGCCTCAGCGTCCACGAGACCTGCCACGGCCTTGCGGCCTACGCGCTGGGGGATCCGACGGCCAAGCGCATGCACCGGCTGAGCCTCAACCCTCTGCAGCACATCGACTGGTTCGGCCTTGCGGCCATGTTCATCGCCGGCTTTGGCTGGGCCAAGCCTGTGCCGGTGGACATGCGGTATTTCAAAAACCCAAAGTGGGGGATGGCGCTGTGCGCCCTGGCGGGGCCGGTATCCAATTTCCTCCTGGCCGCGCTGTGCATGCCCCTGGCCTATGGGGCCCTGTACGCCGCCCTCGGGGGCGCGATGACAGGCGCATGGGTGTGGCTGTTTGACTTCTTGATCCAGACGGCCCTGCTCAGCATCGGCCTTGGTGTCTTCAATCTCATCCCCATCCCGCCGCTGGACGGGTCCAAGGTGCTTTTTGCCTTCCTGCCGGACCGGCTGTATGAAAAGCTGATGCGCTATGAGCGCTATGGGATGCTGGCGCTGCTGGTACTCATCGCCGTGGGCGCCCTCAACGGGGTGGTGAACACCATGTACGCCGCGGTTTTGCGGCTGTTTGGGGCGATTTTTGGCTTGTGGTGAGGTGAACGATCTGGACAGTCCCGTTTTTAAGCTGGAGCATGTGGTCCGTCCCCGTCCCAGCGCCGACGACCTGGAGGATTTCGAGGGCCCCCTGGACCTGATCCTCTACTTGCTCAGTAAGAATAAAATCGAGATCCAGGATATCCCCATCGCCCTAATTCTGGAGCAGTATCTTGCCTATCTGGACCAGCGCCGGCAGCTGGACCTGGAGGTTGCCAGCGAGTTTATCGCCATGGCCGCCCATCTGATGTACCTCAAGACCAGGATGCTCCTGTCCCTGGAGGACGAGGAGGCCCAGAGCGAGATGGACCAGCTGATCCGCTCCCTGGAGGAGCGGCGGAACAGCGAGACCTACCAGAGGGTGCAGTCCGTCCTGCCGAGGATGGAGGCCCTGGGGGAGTTTGGCCGGGATATTCTGACAAAGAACCCGGAGCCGGTGGAGCGGGGGAAGGTCTACCTCTATGAGCACCGGCCGGAGGATCTGCTGGACGCCTTCCGCTCCATTGCCGAGCGGGGCGAGCGGGCCGCGCCCCCCTCGCCGGCGGCCTTCCAGGAGATCGTCCGGCGGGAGCCCTACCCCGTCTCCGACAAGGCGGCGGAGATCCTCCGCCGCCTCAAAAAGGCCGGCATCACCCGTTTCCTGCTGCTGTTTCGGGGCAGCCGCAGCCGCAGCGAGCTGGTGGCCACCTTCCTGGCGGTGCTGGAGCTGTGCAAGGACCATGTGCTGCGCCTGGCCGGCGGGGAGCGGGACTGCACCGTGGTCCCCCTGGAGGGGGCTGCGGAGAATACTTCCCCCAAAGGAGCAGAGGAATGACGCTGGAGATGAAAGAATTGGAATCGGCGGCGGAGGGCATCCTGTTTGCAGCGGGCGAGCCGGTGGAGATCCGCCGGCTGTGCCAGGCCCTGGAGACAGACCAGGCCACGCTGGAGCAGATTCTGCAGCGCCTGGCGGATACCTACGCCTATGAGCGGCGGGGGATCCGCCTGGTGCGGATGGAGGACAGCTGGCAGCTGTGCAGCGCGCCGGAGTACGGCGAGCTGATCCGGCGGGCCTTTGAGATCCGCCGCCCGGCCAAGCTGTCCCAACCTGCCCTGGAGGCGCTGACCATCATCGCCTACTACCAGCCCACCACCAAGGCCTATGTGGAGCAGGTCCGTGGGGTGGACAGCTCCTACACCGTGGGGCTGCTGCTGGAGCGGGGCCTCATCGAGGAGTGCGGGCGGCTGCAGGTTCCGGGGCGGCCGATCCTCTACCGGACCACAAAAAAGTTTCTCCGCTCCTTCCATCTAAGCTCCCTGGAGGAGCTGCCGGAGATCCCGGGGATGGAGGCGGAGGGGCAGTTGCGCTTAGGGGAGGACGGAAGCCTCCCCCAGGCGGCGGACCCGGACGGCCGGACGGATGGCGCCGGCGCGGAGACGCCCCATGGGTGATCCGCAGCGGAGAGAGACAAGGCGGGGAGGAGGCGGATCCCTTTGATCGGATGGATCGTGGCGGCGGCGGTGCTGCTGCTCCTGGCGGTTTTGCTGGCCCTCCCGGTCAGCCTGCACGCCCAGTGGCGGGAGGAGCTGACGCTGCGCCTGGGGATCGGGCCATTCTCCTTTTCCCTTTTCCCGCCTGAAAAGGAGCGGGCGGGGAAGGCGGAAAAACAGCCGGACACCGAAAAAGGGCAGGAGAAACCGAAAAAGGGCAGGGGGGGCCGGCGGGCCAAAATCCGTCCGGCGCAGATCCGCTACAGCCTCCAGACGCTGCCGCCCCTGCTGAAAAGGACGTTGGGGAGGGCCCGGCGGAAGCTGGTGGTGGATCTGGCGCGCCTGCGCGTGACCTTCGGCGGAGAGGACCCGGCGGACACGGCCCTGGCCTACGGGAGGGCACAGGCCCTGTTTCACGCCTGGCGCCCCTTTTTCCACCAGATTTTTGCCATCCGGAGGGAGGATGTCCAGCTGTCCCTGGATTTCCAGCAGGAGCGGACGGCCGGGGAGGGGGAGCTGCGGCTCCATATCCGGCTGGGCGCGCTGCTGTGGACCGGCCTTCGCGCCTTAGGCGGCCTTCTCCGCTGGTACAGCGGGTTCAAGGCCGCCGGCGCCGGGGAGGGACAGGAGAAACCGGAGGGAAACACCAGTCGGGCCAGGGCGGCCTGAGAAAGGATGAACGGCATGGATAACAAGACAAATCCCCTCAGCGGTATGCTGCAGGAGGCCATGGGAAGGGTCCGGGAGATGGTGGACGCCAACACCATCGTGGGCCAGCCCATCCAGGCGGAGGGCATGACCTTGATCCCCATCTCCAAGGTCTCCTTCGGCTTTGGCGGCGGCGGCGCGGAATACGGGAGCAAGACCGCCTCCGCCCCCGCAAACCTTGGCGGCGGCATCGGCAGCGGCGTGAAGATCACGCCGGTGGCCTTCCTGGTCCTCAAGGAGGGGACGGTGCGGGTGCTGCCGGTGGCGGTGCCCGCGGCCAGCACCGTGGACCGCGTTGTGGAGATGGTGCCGGACCTGGTGGACAAGGTGACCGCCTTCATCAAAAAAGAGGGGCCGGAACAGGAGGCGTTCTAGGCCCGTCTCCGGAGGGGCCGCCGCGGCAGGAAAGGATTTCCAGTTTGGCGGCGCTGCGGCCGGGGAAGGATAGCACCATCTCTTTGGAAAACAGGTGATGGTGATGAAACGTATGCTCTCCCTGCTCTGCGCTGCCGCGATGGCGCTCTCCCTCTCTCCGGCGACTTTGGCTGTGGCCACCTCCGCCAGGGCCGCCCTTTTGATGGACGGGGAGAGCGGGCGGGTCCTCTACGAGGAAAACGCGGACGAGCCGATGCTGATCGCCAGCACCACCAAGATCATGACGGCCCTGGTGGCCCTGGAGCGCTGCCCCCTGGACCGGGTCTACACCGTGACGGCGGAGGACATGGCGGAGGGCTCCTCCATGTACCTGGCGGCGGGGGAGCGCATTGCGCTGGAGGACCTGCTCTACGGACTGATGCTCTCCTCCGGAAACGACGCGGCCCTGGCCGTGGCCCGCTGTACCGCCGGGTCGGTGGAGACCTTTGTGGAGTGGATGAACGACAAGGCGGCGGCCCTTGGCATGACGAACACCTCCTTTGCAAATCCCAACGGGCTGGACCACGAGGACCACTACTCCACCGCCAGGGATATGGCGGTTTTGACCAGGGCAGCGCTGCAAAACGAGGATTTTGTCCGGATCGTCTCCACCCGCAGCGCGACCATCGGCACCCGGACACTTGTTAACCATAACAAACTTCTGTCAACTTATCCGGACTGTATCGGCGTCAAGACCGGCTACACCAAGGCGGCGGGCAGGACCCTGGTCTCCGCCGCCCGGAGAGAGGGGCAGACGCTGATTGCCGTGACGCTGGGGGACGGCAACGACTGGGCGGATCACACGGCCCTGCTGGACTACGGCTTTTCTGCCTACCCCAGGACGGCGGTCCTCACAGCCGGAGAGCAGGTGCGCACCGTCGGCGTCAAGCTGGGGGAGCGGGCCGCCGTGCCGCTGCTGGCGGCGGAGACGCTGGCCTATCCCGTCGGCGGAGACGACCAGGTCACGGTGGAGTGGGATCTGCCGGAGAGGATTGCCGCGCCGGTGGCTGCCGGCGCCATTGCGGGGGAGGCGGTGGTCTCCCTCAACGGGGAGGAGATCGGGCGCGTCCCCCTGCTGTGCGGGCAGGGCTGCGGGATCCGCCTGGTCCGCCCCGCATAGGGGAAGGGGGCCTTCCGTGGAGGAGCGGCTGCAAAAGTTAATCGCCGCCGCCGGGCTCTGCTCCCGCCGGACCGCCGAGGCGTGGATCCAGGCGGGGGAGGTGACGGTAAACGGCGCCGCGGCCCGCCTGGGGGACCGGGCGGACCCGGAGCGGGACCGGATCGTGGTGAAGGGGCGCCCCCTGCCCGGGGAGGCGGAGAAGCGCTATCTGATGCTCAATAAGCCCAGGGGCTACACCTGCAGCCTTGCGGACCCCCACGCCGCCCATCTGGTGACGGAGCTGGTGGCGGACTGCGGCGCCCGGGTTTACCCGGTGGGACGGCTGGATGTGGACTCCCAGGGCCTCCTCTTTCTGACCAATGACGGCGCCTTCGCCCAGGCCCTGCTGCACCCCAGCCATGAGGCGGAAAAGACCTACCATGTTACGGTATCCGGCCTTCGGCCGGAGAGCGTCGAGCGCCTCCAGTCCCTCACGGAGCTGGACGGGGAGCGGATCCGTCCGGCCCGGGTGCGGCTGCTGGAGGAGGCGGGGGGAAGGGCCCTCTTGTCCTTTACCATCCACGAGGGGAAAAAGCGGCAGATCCGCCGGATGTGCGCGAGGGCCGGCCTGGCGGTCCGCCGGCTGTGCCGGGTGGCGGAGGCGGGCATCCCGCTGGGGACACTGCGGGAGGGGGCCTGGCGCCCTTTGACACAGGAGGAAATCGAAACGATCATGGGGAAACAGGGATAGCCGCTATGCAGAAGGATGTGCTCTACCGGATCAAAAGCAGCCTCACCGACGCCTCCAAGGGGCAGCGGCGGATTGCGGCGTACATATTGGACAACTACGACAAGGCCGCCTTTATGACGGCCAAAAAGCTGGGCGCCGCCACAGGCGTCAGTGAGTCCACCGTGGTGCGCTTTGCGCTGCGCCTGGGGTACGAGGGCTATCCCGCCATGCAGAAGGCCCTGCAGGAGATGATCCACAGCCGCTTGACCTCCCTGCAGCGGATCGAGGTGTCCAACGACCGGTTTTTCGGTACGGACGTGGTGTCCACCGTGCTCCACGCCGATATGGAGAAAATCCGCATGGCCATTGACGAGGTGGACCGGAGCGCGTTTGAAACGGCGGTAAACACCTTGATGGAGGCCCAGCATATCTACATTCTGGGTGTCCGATCCAGCTCGTTCCTGGCGGGCTACCTGCATTTTTACTTCCATCTGATTTTTGAGCATGTGACGCTGGTGACGGAAAACAGCGCCGGCGATATCCTGGAGAAGATCCTCCGCATCGGGCCGGAGGACGTGCTGGTGGGCATCACCTTCCCCCGGTACTCCTCCACAACGGCCATGGGGGTCCGCTTTGCCCGGGACCGGGGGGCGCGGATCATCGCCGTCACCGACGGCCCCGCCTCCCCCCTTTACGACATGGCGATCGCGAACCTTACCGCCCGCAGCGACATGATCTCCTTCGTAGACTCCCTGGTGGCCCCCTTCAGCCTTCTCAACGCGCTGATTGTGGCGGCGGGCTACCGGAAGAACCGGGACATCTCCCAGATCTTCGGCAGCCTGGAGCGGATCTGGCAGGAATACGGGGTGTTTGGAAATTCCTATGAGGACTGAGATGCGATGATGCGTACCTTTGACGTGCTGGTGGCCGGCGGCGGCGCTGCCGGGATGATGGCGGCCATCTCTGCCGCGGAGCAGGGGGCGGCCACAGCCATCCTGGAGCCCAACAGCCGCCTGGGGAAAAAATTGAATATCACCGGCAAGGGGCGCTGCAATCTGACCAACAACTGCCCGCCGGGAGAGCTGCTGTCCCACATTCCCTGTAATGGTAAATTCCTGTACAGCGCATTTTCCCAGTTGAACAGCCAGGACACCATGGCGTTTTTCGAGGAGATCGGCGTGCCGCTGAAGACGGAGCGGGGCAACCGGGTCTTTCCTGTCAGCGACCGGTCCTTTGACGTCAGCGGCGCGCTGGAGAAACGGCTGCGCCGGCTGGGGGTGTCCGTCATACGGGATCGGGCCGCGGCCCTTCTGCGGGAGGGGGAGCGGGTGACCGGCCTTGCCGGGGCCATGGCGGACTATGCCGCGGGGGCGGTGATCCTGGCCACCGGCGGCCTCTCCTATCCGCTGACCGGCAGCACAGGGGACGGGTACCGCCTGGCGGAGTCCGCGGGGCACACCATTGTCACCCCCCGCGGCTCCCTGGTTCCGCTGGAGGAGGCGGGCGGCTGCTGCGCAAGGCTCCAGGGGCTGAGCCTAAGAAATGTGGCCCTCACCGCCTTTGAGGACGAGCGGCAGATTTTTAAGGACTTTGGGGAGATGCTTTTTACCCACTTCGGCCTCAGCGGCCCTCTGGTGCTGTCGGCCTCCGCCCACATGCGCCGGTTTGACCGCTGCCGCTACCGGGTGGAGGTGGACCTCAAGCCTGCCCTGGACGCGGAGGCGCTGGACAGGCGGATCCTCCACGACTTCGCGGAAAAGCAGAACAGCGACTTCATCAACGCACTGGACGCCCTGCTGCCGAAAAAGCTGATCCCTGTCTGCGTGGAGCGATCCGGCATCCCGCCCCACGTGAAGGTCCATTCCATTACACGGGAGCAGCGGCAAGGGTTTCTCTCCCTGCTGAAGGGGTTCTCCGTCCCCATCCGCGGACCGCGGCCCGTGGCGGAGGCGATCATCACCTCCGGCGGCGTGGCGGTGGGGGAGGTGAGCCCCTCCACCATGGCCTCCAAAAAGGCGGAGGGGCTGTACTTTGCCGGGGAGATCCTGGATGTGGACGCCTATACAGGGGGCTTTAACCTGCAGATCGCCTGGTCCACCGGATATGTGGCCGGGCAGAACGCCGCGTGGCACGCGCTGGCGTGAGAGAGAAGAGGGGGAATACCATGATCGGAGAAGAGAAGAAAGCCATTGCCATCGACGGGCCCTCCGGCGCCGGGAAGAGTACGCTGGCCAGGGCCCTGGCAAAGGAGCTGGGGTTCCGCTATGTGGACACCGGCGCCATCTACCGCACCGTGGGCTACTACGCCTACCGGAAGGGGACAGATCCGGGGGACGCGGCCGCGGTGACGGCGCTGCTGCCGGAGATCCGGCTGGAGATCCGGTACGACGGCGAGGGGCTGCAGCACATGCTGCTCAACGGCGCCGACGTGACAAGGGAGATCCGCCTGCCGGAGATCTCCATGTACGCCTCCCGGGTGTCCGCCATCCCGGCGGTGCGGGACTTTCTCATGGAGACCCAGCGGCAGCTGGCCCGTCGGCACAGCGTCATTATGGACGGCCGGGACATCGGGACGGTGGTGCTGCCGGACGCGGATGTGAAGATCTTTTTAAGCGCCTCCCCGGAGGACCGGGCCATGCGCCGTTTCCTGGAGCTGCAGCAGCGGGGGACCCCCCAGGACTACGGGCAGCTGCTCTCGGAGATCAAGGAGCGGGACTACAACGACTCCCACCGCGCCGCGGCGCCCCTCCGTCCGGCGGAGGGCGCCATCGTGCTGGACACCACGGGCAACACCTTTGCGCAGAGCTTTCAGCTCCTAATCAAAACCATAAAGGAGAACCTATGAGCCGGCGTTTCTATCATTTTGCCTATCTGGTTGTGCGGCCCATCTTTTGGCTGCTGTTCCCCTACCGGGCGGAGGGGCTGGAAAACGTACCGGAGGGCGGCGCGGTTTTGTGCGCCAACCACAACAACGCGGTGGACCCCATCTTGATCGCCCTGTCCCTGCCGAAAAACGCCGGCCTCCGCTTTATGGCCAAGATGGAGCTGTTCCGAAATCCGCTCCTTAGGCGCCTTTTCCTGGCCCTGGGCGCCTTCCCGGTGGACCGGGGGGGCAACGACGTAAACGCCATGAAAACCGCCATCAAGTGCCTGCAGGGCGGGGAAAGGCTGGTGCTCTTTCCCGAGGGGACCCGGGTGGAAAACGCCGGCGACACCGGCGCCAAGGGCGGCGCGGTGATGTTCGCCACCCGGACAGGCGTGCCGATGATCCCCATCTACTGCGGCGGCAGGCACAAATTCTTCCGCCGCAGCCGCATTGTCTTTGGCGAGCCCTACATACCGCAGTTCGCCGGCCGGCGGCCCACAGCGGAGGAAAACCATCAGTTTGCCGAGGAGCTTCTCCGCCGGATCTACCGGCTGGGGGAGACGGCATAGCAGCAAAGCCACAGGGAAGGGAGGAGCGGCGATGCAGGTCATCCAGGCGCGGTCCGCCGGGTTCTGCTACGGCGTCCGCCGGGCGGTGGAGCTGACGGAGCAGGCCCTGGCGGAGGGGAGAAGGCCGGCCATGCTGGGCCCCGTAATCCACAACACCGCCGTGATCGATGGTCTCTGCCGCCGGGGGGCCCGGCTGATCCGCGACCCCCGGGAGGCCCAACCGGGGGAGCCGGTGGTCATCCGCGCCCACGGGGAGGGGGAGGAGACCTACCGGGTTTTGCAGTCCCGGGGCGCGGAAATTTTGGACGGCACCTGCCCCCACGTCCGCCGCATCCAGCAGATCGCCCGGGAGGCGGCGGAGGAGGGGCGGCAGATGATCCTAATTGGCAATCCGGACCATCCGGAGATCCGCGGGATCTGCGGATGGGGGCGGGATGTGCTGGTGTTTTCCACCCCGGAATCCCTGGCCGCCTACCTCTCCAAGCACCCGGAGACGGCGGAAATGCCGGTCACAGCGGCGGCCCAGACCACCCAGATACAGGAAATTTGGGAAAGTTCACTGAAAATCATAAAAAAACAGTGTACAAATCTGAAAAAGTTTGATACAATATGTAGTGCTACGCATAAGCGTCAGTCTGAGGCGGCGGAAATCGCCGCACAGGTGGACGTGATGGTTGTGGTAGGAGACCGTCAAAGTGCCAACAGCAGACATCTGTTTCAGCTGTGCCGGGAGCAGTGCTGCCGCACCCTTCTGGTGGAGGGGGCGGCGGAGCTGACGCCGGACAAGCTGGCCGGCTGTCGCCTTGCCGGGCTGACGGCGGGGGCCTCTACGCCTGCGAGCATCATAAAGGAGGTCAACAAGACGATGAGCGAAGAAAAAATCATGAACGAGGGC
>CALWXD010000102.1 GCA_944385425.1 uncultured Oscillospiraceae bacterium
TCAGCGGCGCGCCGGTGGAGACCACGTCGGCGCCGGGGCCCAGGCCGCTGGTCTCCTCGTAGACCTGGATGGAGGCCCGGTCGCCGGTCATGTTCAAAATCTCGCCGATGAGCCGCTGCTCGCCCACGCGGACCACGTCGGCCATGTTGGCGTCGGCCAGCCCGTCGGCCACCACCAGCGGCCCGGATACCTTGATGATCTTGCCTTGACTCATTCCTTCACTACCTTTCCAAAAACGCCGTTGCTCTTCGCCGCCGGCAAAAAGCCCTCGCCTTCCCTGCCGCGCGCAGCGCGGGGCGTTCGATCTCATGCGGGAAGGACTCCCGCCCCCTCGCGCTCTCCCGGCGCGGGGAATCGAATGGAGCATTCACTCCTCGTTTCAGTGATATAAAAGAGGCCACAGTATCTCTCCACAGCGGGCAGATCCAATCATTTTTCCGGGGACATGCGCCTCGGAAAAATACATTGACCTGTGCGCCCTGAGCGCACACACCAGTCCGCAGACTGGTGGAGGGGAAGCCTGCTCCCCCTTGACTTCTTATGTGATATCCGCCCCCACAGCCCGCTCCACGGCCCGCTGCAGCGCCGCCGCGCCCAGGCCCAGGGAGCCGGTCTTGCCGGGGATCAGGATCACCGCCGGGGTGACGGCGTCCTTGTAGCGGTCGATCTCACCGGGGATCAGCTGGGCCAGCTGCTCCGTGACATAGATCACCGCCCACTCCCCCCTGGCCAGGCGGTGGAGCTCCCGCCGGGCGGTCTCCGCGTCCTCGGCAAACACCACGTCCAGCCCCAGGGCCTTGAATCCCAGCACGCTGTCCCGGTCTCCCAATACTGCAATCTTATACATAGGACTCACGCAGCCTTTCCCGGATCATCTCTCCGCTGATGCCGGCCATGCGGCCCGACATGATGACCCGCACCGCCGTGAACTCGATCTCCTTGGCCGCCAGATAGGCGATCACTACCTCCACGCCGAAGGGGATCCCCTTTGCGCCGGAGACCATGGCGGTCACCGCATCGTCACAGGCCTTCTCAAAGGCGGTGAGCCGTCCGCTCTCCAGGGCCGCCGTCCCCGCCTCCGCCGCCGCGCGGAACACCGTGGGCCGGTAGAGGTCCTCCAGGCTCCCGCCCAGGGCGGCGGCCAGAACCCGGTCCACGGGGATCGTCCCGCCGTCAAAGAGCACCCGGCGGAGGAAATCCCCGTCCTTGTGCATCCGCAGGGACCGAACGGCGCTGCGGAGATTGGCCGCGTCGATGGTGGCCTGTACATAGCGCTTTAAAAAACTGCTGCCGGTGTCCTCCGCCGCCTGGAGCATCTCCCGAAACGAGGCGTCGTCCAGAATCAAGTCGCTGCGCTGGGGATCGCCGGTGGTGCGGAGCACCTCCGGCGCCTCCTGCGCCGCCCCGGCCATCACCGGCGGCAGCGCCTCCAGCGGCCCCTCCTCAATGGCGGCGGCCAGGCGCTCCGTGGGGACGCGTCCGGCGTCCACCAGCAGACGGCTGCCGTCCACGCCCATGGCCCGGGCCTTCAGCACCGTCTTGGCGTTGTGGTAGTCGTACTTCACCCGGAACACATCCACCACCGCCTTGTCCGGAACAAAACGGTAGAGGTCCTGAAAGGTCTTCTCCCGCTCCGCAGCCAGGGCCTGGCTCAGCTCGGCCTCGCTGGCGGGGGAGAACTCATTGTAGCCGATCTCCGAGAGCACCTTGGCGGCGTCCTCCGCGGTGGGCGCGTCGATCATCCGCTCCATCCGCGCCGCTGTGAGAAGGTTGCGCTCCATAGAGCGCAGCCGCGCGGAGATAAACAGATACTCCGTGTCCTTCACATTCTTTTTTGCCAAGTGCCATCCCCCTTTCTCCGGGAGCCGCCGGTCCGCGCAACCATCGCCCAGCAGTCTCCCCATTTACCCCAGCAGCACGGCCGCCACCTGGGCGGACATCTCCTCGCGCAGCAGGCGCAGCTGGGTCTCAAAGGCGCAGTTGACCTCCACATTGCCGTCCCGGAGGATCAGCCCCCCGGTGATGTCCCGGGTCTCCCCCGACAGCGACAGCATGCCGGTCCCCTGCAAAATGGCACTGGCGCCGGTGACCACCCTGTCGATGATCCGCCCGGCCTTGGATTCCTTCAGCTCCTCCGGCAGCGCCGGGGCTACCTCCCTGGCCAGGATCTGGTTGGCCCGGGCCACCACAGCGGGGCCCACAGCCGCCCTGTCCCGGCTGTTGAGGAGGACTTCCTCCCGGCCGGTCTTGGCCGAGGCGGCGGCCAGCTTTGCCAAAAGCTCCGTATACTCCTCCTCCGGCAGCTCCAGCAGCTGCTGGGCCGCCTGGTCAAAGGCCCGGTCCACCAGCGCCTGCTTAGCCGAGAGGAGCAGGGAGCGGGCCTCCATTTTGGCCGCGCTCTCCAGCCGCTCCACCCGCTCCCGGGCGGCCCGGGCAGCCTCGCCGTCCGCCTTGGCAGCCTGGGCGGCGGCCTCGTCGGTATACTGCCTGCGGATGGCCTCCGCCTCCGCGTCAGCCTGCTGCAAAATCGCCGCGATCTCGGCGTTGGAATCCTGTTCAATCCGCGCGGTAATCTTTTCCAGTCCGTTCATGTATGCCTTTTACCGCCTTTCTCCAGTTGGGTGTGTCGCCCATCAAAGCGCATTCATCAAAAGCAGGATGGACGCCAGCAGGGACAAGATGGCGTAGAACTCAACCACCACGCAGAGGATGATGCCCTTGGACCAGTCGTCAGGCTGCTTGGCGGCCATGTTGATGGACGCCGCGGCCACCCGGCCCTGGTAGATAGCGGAACGGTAGCCGCCCATGGCCATGGGCAGGCAGGACACCAGGATGGTCAGGCCCTGGGTGATGGTCAGCTCCTGGATGCCGCCGGAGAACACGCCGATGACAAACAGCACGAAGAACCAGATGACCAGGCCGTAGAGGCCCTGGGTGCCGGGGATGACCTGCAGGATCAGGCATTTGGAGAAGTGCTCCGGGTTTTCGCTCAAGAGCCCCGTGGCCGCCTCGCCGGCGATGCCGGTCCCCCGGGCGGAGCCCACACAGCACAGCCCCACCGCCAGCGACGCACCCAGAAATGCCAGGCCCAAGCCTCCGAATTGATTGATGAATTCTGCCAACATGTCAGTTTTCCTCCTTGATATCTACATATTTTGTATTGATCGCCAGGGGGCGGAAGGGCTTTCCGCCGTCCTGATAGAAGGTCTTGAAAAACTCCAGGCACTGAAGCCGCAGATCGTGGACATAGCAGCCCAGGAGGTTCAGCGAGAAGTTCAGCGCGTTGCCTACCATGGAGATGAGAACGAAGGTCACCACATTGCCGGTGATGCCGCCCAGGGTGTTGAAGACGCTGGCAATAATGCTGCCCGAGAGCATCAGCGCCATCAATCGGGCATAGGACAGCACGTCGCCGAAGATTCCGGTGGCTCCGTTATACACCGCCCCCACAAAGGCGCCGATTTTACCGATGCCCTTGGCATTGCGGGTCGATCCGTAGACCAGCATCAAAATCCCCACGATCAGCACCGCCGGATAGCCGGCTACATTGCCGACGCCCAGGACCATCAGTCCAACACCCAGATAAATGACCCACCAGGGCCCCTCGTCCCAGATGCCGTCCCAGGCGTGGCCGCCCTGGCACTTTTTCACAAAGCTCACGATCTGCCCGGTGATGATCTGGATAAAGCCCAGCACCAGGG
>CALWXD010000103.1 GCA_944385425.1 uncultured Oscillospiraceae bacterium
TCAGCGGCGCGCCGGTGGAGACCACGTCGGCGCCGGGGCCCAGGCCGCTGGTCTCCTCGTAGACCTGGATGGAGGCCCGGTCGCCGGTCATGTTCAAAATCTCGCCGATGAGCCGCTGCTCGCCCACCCGGACCACGTCGGCCATGTTGGCGTCGGCCAGTCCGTCGGCCACCACCAGCGGGCCGGATACCTTGATGATCTTGCCTTGACTCATTCCTTCACTGCCTTTCTCGTTCAATTTCTAAAGGCTTCTTCAAAAAAACACATGCATGCTCTACCGCGCCGGTTTTCTCCGGGGCGAGAGCGCTCTCCTCCGCCGGACCGTTCCGGCTGACGTGGGCTGTCCGCGCCCCCAGTCAATGAAAACCAATCCGTTTCCCGGGGACACGCGCCCGCGGAGGGCACCGCTGCCCCCGGCGGACCTTCAATCTTATTTTTCCGGGGACATGCGCCTCGGAAAAACACCTTGCGCGCCGCGCTCGGCGCGAACCCCGTTTCAAAAAAGTGCCAGCACTTTCTTGAAACTAGGTGATGTCCGCCCCCACGGCCCGCTCCACGGCCCGCTGCAGCGCCGCGGCGCCCAGCCCCAGGGACCCGGTCTTGCCGGGGATCAGGATCACCGCCGGGGTGACGGCGTCCTTATACCGCTCGATCTCCCCGGGGATCAGCCGGGCCAGCTGCTCGGTGATATAGACGATGGCGTAGCTCTCCCGGGCCAGGCGGTGCAGCGCCTGGCGGGCGGCCTCGGCGTCCTCGGCGAACACCACCTCCAGCCCCAGGGCCTTGAACCCCAGCACGCTGTCCCGGTCGCCCAGTACCGCAATCTTATACATAGCTCTCACGCAGCCTTTCCCGGATCACCGCTCCGCTGATGCCGGCCATGCGGCCCGAGAGGATGATCCGCACCGCTGTAAACTCGATCTCCTTGGCCGCCAGGTAGGCGATCACCACCTCCGCCCCGAAGGGGACGCTCTTGGCGTTGGCCACAAAGGTGGTCACCGCGTCGTCACAGGCCTTTTCAAAGGCGGTGAGCCGCCCGCTCTCCAGGGCGGCCGTCCCCGCCTCCGCCGCGGCGCGGAACACGGTGGGCCGGTAGAGCTCCTCCAGGCTGCCGCCCAGGGCCGCGGACAAAACCCGGTCGGCGGGGATCGTGCCGCCGGCGAAGAGCACCCGGCGGAGGAACGCCCCGTCCTTGTGCATCCGCAGGGAGCGCACAGCGCTGCGGAGGTTGGCCGCGTCGATGGTGGCCTCCACATAGCGTTTCAAAAAGGCGCTGCCGGTGTCCTCCGCCGCCTGGAGCATCTCACGGAAATAGGCGTCGT
This sequence comes from uncultured Oscillospiraceae bacterium, assembly GCA_944385425.1. Taxonomy (GTDB): domain Bacteria; phylum Bacillota; class Clostridia; order Oscillospirales; family Oscillospiraceae; genus CAJFPI01. Next base: position 1,323 of record CALWXD010000103.1, read on the forward strand.
CCAGGATAAAATCGCTGCGCTGGGGGTCGCCGGTGGTGCTGAGCACCTCCGCCGCCTCCGCCACCGCGGAGGCCATGGCCCCCGGCAGCGTCTCCAGCGTCCCCTCCTGGATGGCGGCGGCCAGCTTCTCCGCGCTCACCCGGCCGGCGTCCACCAGCAGCCGCCCGGCGTCCGCCCCCATGGCCCGGGCCTTCAGCACCGTCTTGGCGTTGTGGTAGTCGTACTTCACCTTGAACACGTCCACCACCGCCTGGTCCGGCACAAAGCGGTAGAGGTCCTGGAAGGTCCGCTCCCGCTCCGCGGCCAGGGCCCGGCTCAGCTCCGCCTCGCTGGCGGGGGAAAATTCGTCATAGCCGATCTCCGAGAGCACCTTGACGGCGTCCTCGTCCGTAGGCGCGTCGATCATCCGCTCCATCCGCGCCGCCGTTAAAAGCCGGCGCTCCATGGCCCGGATCCGAGCGGAAATAAACAGATACTCCGTGTCCTTCACGGTTTTCTTTGCCAAAAGACCGTCCCCCTTTCTCCCAGTCCGCCGGGCCGCCCCGGAGGGCGCCCCGGCCGCTGCCTACCCCAGAAGCGCGGCGGCCACCTGGGCCGACATCTCGTCCCGCAGCAGGCGCAGCTGGGTCTCAAAGGCGCAGTTGATCTCCACCTTCCCGTCCCGGAGGATCAGCCCCCCCGTGATGTCCCGGGTCTCCCCGGCGAGGGTCAGCATGGCGGTCCCCTGCAAAATGGCGCTGGCGCCGGTGACCACCTTGTCGATGATCCGCCCGGCCCTGGACTCCTTCAGCTCCTCCGGCAGCGCCGGCGCCGCCTCCTTGGCCAGGAGCTGGTTGGCCCGGGCCACCACCGCGGCGCCTACCGCCGCGCGGTCCCGGCTGTTGAGGAGGATCTCCTCCCGCCCCGTCTTGGCCGAGCGGGCCGCCAGCTTTGCCAAAAGCTCCGTGTACTCCTCCTGGGGCAGCTCCAGCAGCTGCTGGGCCGCCTGGGCAAAGGCCCTGTCGATCAAAGCCTGCTTGGCGGAGAGGACCATGGACCGCTCCTCCATCCGGGCCGCGCTCTCCAGCCGCTCCAGCCGCTCCCTGGCGGCCCGGGCGGCCTCGCCGTCCGCCTTGGCGGACGCGGCGGCGGCCTCGTCGGCGTATTGGCTGCGGACGGCGGCGGCGGCCTCGTCGGCCTGCCGCAGCACCGCCTCGATCTCGGCATGGGAGTCCTGCTCAATCCGCGCGGTAATCTTTTCAAGTCCCTTCATGTATGCTTACCGCCTTTCTCAACTTGCCCTGCCGGGCCCATCACAGCGCGTTCATCAAAAGCAGGATGGAGGCCAGCAGAGACAAAATGGCGTAGAACTCCACCACCACGCAGAGGATGATGCCCTTGGACCAGTCGTCGGGCTGCTTGGCGGCCATGTTGATGGACGCCGCGGCCACCCGCCCCTGGTAGATGGCGGAGCGGTAGCCGCCCATGGCCATGGGCAGGCAGGACACCAGGATGGTGAGGCCCTGGGTGATGCTCAGCTCCTGGATGCCGCCGGAGAACACGCCGATGACAAACAGCACGAAGAACCAGATGACCAGGCCGTAGAGGCCCTGGGTACCGGGGATGACCTGCAGGATGAGGCACTTGGAGAAGTGCTCCGGGTTCTCGCTCAAAAGCCCCGTGGCCGCCTCACCGGCGATGCCGGTGCCCCGGGCGGAGCCTACGCAGCACAGCCCCACCGCCAGCGACGCGCCCAGAAATGCCAGGCCCAAGCCTCCGAATTGATTGACGAATTCTGCCAACATGTCAGTTTTCCTCCTTGATGTCTACATATTTTGTACGGATCGCCAGAGGGCGGAAGGGTTTCCCGCCGTCTTGATAGAAGGTTTTGAAAAACTCCAGGCACTGAAGCCGCAGGTCGTGGACATAACAGCCCAAGAGGTTCAGCGCGAAGTTCAGCGCGTTTCCAACAAACGAGATCAGCACAAAGGTCACCACGTTGCCGGTGATGCCCCCCAGGGTGTTGAAGACGCTGGCGATGATGCTGCCCGAGAGCATCAGGGCCATGAGCCGGGCGTAGGACAGCACGTCGCCGAAGATGCCGGTGGCACCGTTGTACACCGCGCCCACAAAGGCGCCGATTTTGCCGATGCCCCTGGCGTTGCGGGTGGAGCCGTAGACCAGCATCAAAAGCCCCAGGAGCAGCACCACCGGATAACCGGCCACATTGCCGACGCCCAGGACCATCAGCCCCACGCCCAGGTAGATCACCCACCAGGGGCCCTCGTCCCAGACGCCGTCCCAGGCATGTCCGCCCTGGCACTTTTTCACAAAGCTGACAATCTGCCCGGTGATGATCTGGATAAAGCCCAGCACCAGGGAGCCCACCAGGATGGCCATGGTGTCCTCCAGCGGGGTAAAGAGGGCGGGCAGCGCCGTCAAGCTGGTGTCCGGGTTGATGATTTTGGCGATCTGGGGGATGAAGTCCCCGAAGAATCCGCCGGTGAGGGCGCCGATGACAAAGGTGCTGACGCCGCACAGCCCCAAAAGGGCGAAAAAGTCGTGCATCCCCTCCTTGGGCCGCATCTTCTTTAGGACAAAGACCGAGCCCAGGATCATCAGAAGGCCGTAGCCCATATCCGCCATCATGATGCCGTAAAAGAGGATGAAGAACGGCGCCATCAGCGGGTTTGGGTCCACGGTGCCGTACACCGGCAGGGCATACATATTGGTCACCATGTTCAGCGGCCGGGTCAACGGCCCGTTTCGCAGCTGCACCGGCACCCTGGGGTACTCCTCCGGGTCCGGGTCGCTGAGGTCCCAGGCGCAGTCGTACCGCCCCAGGGCCTCCTCCAGGGCCTTCACCTCCGGCGCGGAGCACCACCCGTCCAGATAGAGGATGGCGCCGCCGGTGAGCAGCCGCTCCTTGGCGCTCTCCTTGGCGATCACCTGCTGCACCCGGTCGGTGGCCACCTGCAGCTCCCGTTTCCGCCCGCCCAGGTCACGGATGGCGGCCAGGTGCTCCTCCCGCTCCTTCTCCGCGGCCTGCTTTTCCGCCTCCAGCCGGCGGATGTTGTCCGCCGCGGTGCCGGTGACGCCTTTCATCTGGGCGAAGGCAAAGCCGTAGGACCGCAGCGCCTCCAGCGCCTGGGCCTCGCAGCTTTTGTGGACCAGCACCTCCACGGCGTGCTGCTGCCCGTCGGTGCGCAAAAGTGTCACCTGGACGGCGTCGGCCGCCTCCTCCACCGCCCCCGCCATGGCCGTGAAGTCCACGGCGCTGGGCACCGTGCCCAGAAAGACGGAGACGGTTTTCGTCCCCTGCTCCTCCAGGGGCAGCTGGCAGTCCTCCCACGGGGTGAGGCTCAGCCGCTCCGCCTCCAGGCGGGTGGCCCTGGCACTGCAGGCGGCCGCCGCCTTGGCCTGGTCGTTGATCACGCCGGCCAGCGCCACCGCGTCCTCCAGCGCCTGGGGGCTGAGGAGGGCCTCCTCCGCCATCAGCTCCCGGGGGGTGAACAGCCCCCCCTTCTGGGGCGCCAGGCGGTTGAGGGTGTCAATGGCCTGCTTGAGGGCGGCCTGCTGCTCCCGGGCCTGGGGCAGGAGGGAGGTGTCCCGCTGCAGAAGGGCGGCGTAGGACGGGTCGCTCAGCGTCTGGGTCGGCTCGCTGACCTCCACGCATCCCACATGCATCAGCTCCGCCAGCAGGGCCTCCCGATCCTTGCGCAGGGCGATGAGGTGGAGCCGTTTCATCTTGACAATGGACATTTACCCTTCCACCACCCTTTCCGCAATCATCCGCGCCGCAGACGCCATCCTGGTCTCCGCCTCCCGCGTTAGCCGCTCACAGCTCTCCCGGGCCTGGGCCAGGATCTCCTGCCGGCGCTGCTCCCCCTGGCGCTCGGCCTGGCGCATGGCCTCCGCCGCCCGGGCGGCGGCCTCCGCCTTGCTCTGCTCCAGCAGGGCCTTTCCCTCCCGCTGGGCGGCGGCAACGCGGCGCTGGCCCTCGGCCCGGGCCTCGGCCCTGGCCTTCTCCATGGCGTCCTCCACGCCGCGGATGGTCTCAATGGCTGCTAGTGACATGGTCTCACCGCCTTTGCTTTGAAAAATTGGCCGGGCATTGGTTTGCCGGCCGTCTGATGTTCTGTCTGTTGATTTGTTCTTCTTGATCCACTATACCATGATTTCCCTGCTGAAACAAGAATATTCTGACCGTTTTTTCCAAATTTTTCTACGCGCCGCCGGGAGGGAGGGCTCCCCGCCGCGCCCCTGCATTTCTGATAGAGGACCAAAATAAAAATCTGGTTTTTGCCAAAAATCCGCTTGTTTTCGTAAAACAGGGAATCGTGCCAATAAAATTATACATGTGGACAGAGCATCTGTCCACATGTATTTTTCGTATACCAAGTATTTATTCTGTATAGGTCTGCTCTCCCGCCTGGCCGGCCACCTCCACCAGCCCCGCCTCGGCGCCGCAGGAGGCGAGAACCGCCTCCGCCGCCGCCCGGTCGGTAAGGCCCGTCACATAGACCCGGTCCGCCAGGGGCAGCAGCACGGCGGGGTCCAGCCCGGAGGCGTCATCCCTTCCGGCCAGGAGCTGCTCCTGGCTCAGCTCCAGCGACAGCGTCACATCCTCCCCCACAGCCTGGCGCAGGGCGGCGAAACAGTCCGCCAGGGCCGCCGTCTTGTCCGCGGACCGGACGCTTTCGTCTATCTGGTCCTGGTTCCCTCCCGTGGGGTAGGTAAAGCCCGCCAGCAGGATCTCGTCAAAACCCATCTCTACGCACTCCCGCAGCACGTCCCCAAGATAGGCGGCCGTCCCCTCCTTGGCCGGGTCCAGCCAGTGGGAGCGGAGCTCGTCGTACCAGATATAGCCGTTGGGCTGGCAGATGCCGGCGCCCGCCATGTCAGAAAAGGCGTGGAAGCTGTCGTGGAAACAGTCCACCCGGGCCACGGCGGTAAAGTCCCCCCGGCCCTCCAGCGCCTCCCGCACCGCCGCCGGGGAAACCGCGTCCGCCTCCAGGGCCTGGTTTGTGGCGTAGGCGGAGGCGTAGGCGTACATGCCGTTGAACCCCTTCATCTCCACCACAACGCCGTCATACCCCTCCGAGCGCAGCGCGCCGATGGCCTCCGCCGTCAAATCCGCCGCCGCGGCCTCCCGGGCGTGCAGCGGGGAGAGGGCGCCGTCGTCCTCCTCCGGCAGAATCTCCACCGGAAGCGTCTCCCCCTCCTCCGGCGGGGCGTCCTCCTCCCCCCGGAAAAAGGGCAGGTCCAGGGCGATGCTGCCGTCAGAGCGGTAGACGATCCGGTCCTGCAGGAAGAGGTAGGCGGCCGATCCCGCCAGCAGCACCGCCAAAACCACCGCCAGGGCGATCTTTTTCCGGCTGGTCCGCCCGTGATAGCTGTTGTATCCCATCCGATTGCGCACCGCCGCGCCTCCTTTCCCGTCTCCGGCCCCGCCGCTGACGGCGGGAGGGCGGGGCGGCCGGCCGCCCCTTACCGCTTGAATTTATGGAAGAAATTCTTCCGCTCCTCGTAGTTGCCCTCCCCCAGGGCCTCGCTGAACTTCTTCAGCGCCTCCTTCTGCTCCCGGCTCAGGTTTCTGGGCGTCTCAATGTGGACGGTGACGTACTGGTCGCCCCGGCCCCGCCCGTTGATGGAGGGGATCCCCTTGCCCTTGAGGCGGAAGGTGGTGCCGGTCTGGGTCCCCTCGGGGATGTCGTACTTCACCTTCCCGTCGATGGTGGGGATCTCCAGCTCCCCGCCCAGCACCGCCTGGGTGAAGGTGATGGGCGCGTCGCAGTAGACGTTGTTCCCCTCCCGGCGGAACAGCTGGTGGGGCCGCACGGTGATCAGGATCAGCAGATCCCCCGCCGCGCCGCCGTTCTTCCCGGCGTTGCCCTGGCCCCTAAGGGAGATGGTCTGGCCGTTGTCGATGCCGGCGGGCACGCTGACCTTGATGGTCTTGCGCCGGCGCTGCCGCCCGGTGCCGTTGCAGTCCTTGCAGGGGCTGTGGATGATCTTGCCCCGGCCGCCGCACTTGGGGCAGGTGGTGGTGGTGGCGAAGACGCCCATGGGCGTCTGCCGCCGCTGCTGGACCTGCCCGCTGCCGCCGCACTGGGTGCAGACCTCCGGCGTGGTCCCCGCCTCGCAGCCGCTGCCCTTACAGGTGGGACAGGTGTCGATGCGGTCCACGGCCACCTCCTTCTCGCAGCCAAAGGCCGCCTCTTCAAAGGAGATGGTCAGCCCCACGCGGATGCTCTCCCCCCGCTGGGGGCCGTTGCGGGCCTGGCGGCTGCCGCCGAACCCCCCGCCGAAAAAGGAGCCGAAGATATCCCCCAGGTCGCCGAAGTCGAAGTCGCCGAACCCGCCGTAGCTGCCGCCGCCGGCGCCGGCGCCAAAATTGGGGTCCACCCCGGCGAAACCGAACTGGTCGTACCGGGCCCGTTTGTCCTTGTCGCTGAGCACCTCATAGGCCTCGTTGACCTCTTTGAATTTCTGCTCCGCCTCCTTGTCCCCCGGGTTCAGATCCGGGTGGTACTTCTTGGCCAGCTTGCGGTAGGCCTTCTTCAGCTCGTCATCCGAGGCGCCGCGCTGTACGCCCAGCACCTCGTAGTAATCTCTCTTTTGCTCTGCCATAGTCGCGCTCACCTCCTAATAAAGGTGCCCTCTCTTCCTTTCCTTCAAGCCCTCTCCAGCCGCGGGGAGCGCCCCCGCGGAACAGGCCCAATGGGACGGAGGAGCACTCCCCCGTCCCACCGGTGTCACATCCGCTTACTTCTTGTCGTCGTCATCCACAACCTTGTAGTCGGCGTCATAGTAGTCGCCGCCCTGCTGGCCGCCGCCCTGGGCTCCGCCCGTGCCGGGGTCGCCCTGGGGGGCCTGCTGCTGGTAGAGCTTCTCGCTGACGGCGTAGAACGCCTGGGTCAGCTCCTCCGTGGCCGCCTTGATGGCGGCGGTGTCCTCGCCCTTCAGCGTCTCCTTCAGCTTGTCGATGCCGGACTGGACCTTGGCCTTCTCGTCGGCGGAGATCTTGTCGCCCACCTCGCCCAGGGTCTTCTCCGCCTGGTAGACCATCTGGTCGGCGTTGTTCCGGGTCTCCACGGCCTCCTTGATCTTGGCGTCCTCGGCGGCGTACTGCTCGGCCTCCTTCACGGCCCGGTCGATGTCCTCCTTGGACATGTTGGTGGAGGAGGTGATGGTGATGTGCTGCTCCTTGCCGGTGCCCAGGTCCTTGGCGGAGACGTTGACGATGCCGTTGGCGTCGATGTCGAAGGTCACCTC
>CALWXD010000104.1 GCA_944385425.1 uncultured Oscillospiraceae bacterium
CGGCGGCGTCAAAGGGCTCCTTGTCGAAGGGGTTGGGGAAGATCCAGTGCTTGGAGATGATCTCGCACAGCTTCCGGGGCATGACGCAGCCGTTGCGGCTGAGGGCCATGTTGATGGTGGCGGCCTGGTCCAGGATGGGCATGATGCCCACGTCCACCGGCAGCCAGATGCCGGCGGCGCGGATGGCGTCCAGCCAGTAGCGGAACTGGTCCATATCCCAGCACAGCTGGGTCATGATGTAGTCCGCGCCGTTGTCCTGCTTCTGCTTGAGGAAGGAGATGTCCGCCTCCAGGCTGCGGCAGGCGATGTGCCCCTCGGGGGAGCCGGCCACGGCGATGGTGAACTTGTCGCCGAACTCCTGGCGCACGAATTTCACCAGCTCGGTGGCGTAGTGGAGGTCGCCGCCGGTGCCCGTCCAGCCGAAGGGCAGGTCGCCCCGCAGGGCCAGCATGTGGTCGATCCCGTGATCCAGGTAGTTCTGCAGCTGCTCCTTAATGCCCTCCTTGGTGTTTCCGATGCAGGTAAAGTGGGTCACCGGGGTGCACTTGCCGTCCTTCTTGATCTTGTCCAGCACCTCCAGGTTCTTGCCCACATTGGTGCCGCCGGCGCCGTAGGTGCAGGAGATGTAGTCGGGGTTCAAGGTGTACAGCTGCTCCAGCACGCCGCCCTCACCGCACAGCTTCTCCATGCCCGCATCCGTCTTGGGGGGGAACACCTCAAAGGAAAACGCCGCCCGCTCCTCAAAGATCTCGGAAACTTTCATACCATTTAACCTCCATACTTTTTGAACTTCTCATAAAAATTTGGAAATGCCAAATTGCAGGGAATTTATCCATGCGGCACAGCCGCGGGGGTACGGTGCTCAGACAGGGGTGAAGGAGTAGCGCTTGTGAAGGCCGGCGGTATTGGTGTGGTAGATCACCGTCCCGTCGGAGAGGGACTCCTTCTCGATCTCCGCCCTGGGCTCGGCGGCGCGGATCCACGCGTCGGTGTCCGCCACGTCCACCTCCTGGAAATCCACGTCCCGCATCTGGTTGTTGCTGCACTGGTTGAAGATCTCGCAGCACAGCTCATATTCCGCCATGCTCCGCCTCCTTACGCCGCGGCGAACACCACGACGCCCGCAGTGAGATCGGCGCTGACCAGTCGCCCCTCCACCTGCGTCACGTCGCCCAGCACGTCAGTAAAGGTGAGGGTGTCCCCCTCCACGTCGATCTTCGCCACATACTTGGCGCAGACGTTCTCCTCCGCCTGGCTGTTACGATATACGGTTGAAAGACACATAGTACTCGCTCCTTACTTTTTTAATTCCGCCACGGCACGGGCCAGGTAGTCGTTGGCCGTGTCAAAGGCCTCCACCGCGTGGAGCAGCAGGTGCCGGGCCTCCCCCTCCAGGGACTGGGCCAGCTCCTTCAGCTCGGCGCAGTGGTGGACGTTGTGGTCCAGCATATACCCCAGCACCGCCAGGGTCTTCTCCCCCACAGCCGCGCCGGCGCCGGCGTGGCTGTGGGGCCCGTGGTCATGGTCGTGGGTGTGGCCGTCCCCGCCGTGGACATGGTCGTGGTCATGGGGATGATCATGGATGTGTTCCATAGGCTGCCTCCAATCAAATTGACATATTTTTAACTGGATACACTATACCGCAAACGCCTGGCTTTTGCAAGCATTCTGGCTGAATATTTGCAAAAAAAATTTTTCATATTTTTGTACAAATAAACGGAATCCGTCAAAGTTTTCCCGCCTCAAGTTCCAAAACCGCCCCGCCGCCGCCGGCCGCCCCGCCTCCCTGCAATTTTTTTCAGAAAGATGGAACATTTTTCCTCCCCGGCGCGTCTTTATAAGAAAGCGGCCTCCTGTCTGAGGAGGGGAGCGGCCTGCCCGGAACGCCGCGGGCGGAGGGGATTTTGTAACCGTTTTGTTCTTGACAGCCGCCGCCAACTGTATTAGTATCATTCATACAGTTTCGGGAGGGGATCGCATCTCCCTTTCAGCAAACCGCCGGAAACCAGGAAAGGATGGAGCACGCCATGAACGAGATTTTAACCCCCCCGGTCCAGGAGGAGCAGACGCCGCCCCAGGCGGCCCCCCAGGCCCCCGGCCCCAGGAAGAAAAAGCTCACGCCAAAGCTGCGCCGGCGGATCATCGCGGCAGCGGTGGCGGTGGTGCTTGTGGTGGCCGTGGTGGTGCTGATGTACCGCTTTTTGACCAAGAGCGACGCCAACGTCACCATCAACGACGCCATGGTGCAGCTGGGCTCCATCACCAGCATGGTGGAGGGCTCCGGCACCGCCAAGGCCAAGGACTCCTCCTCCATCACCCTCACCACCGCCGGCACGGTGGTGGACGTGTACGTCAGCGAGGGGGACTATGTGGAGCAGGGGACGCCCCTTTTCACCGTGGACAGCCCCAACGCCGAGGGGGCCGTGGTCAACGCCCGCAACCAGCTCCAGGTCAAGCAGAAGGAGCTGGACGACCTCTATGAGGCCGCCGACAGCCTCATCGTCACCGCCCCCTTCGCCGGGAAGATCCTCCTGGGGGAGAACAGCCGCTATGAGGCGGGGGACCCCATCTCCCCCGGCGCCACCCTGGGCACCCTGGTGGACGACCGGACGCTGCTCTTGGAGCAGTATTACAGCTACGCCTATGAAAACGACATCCACGCCGGCCAGGAGGTGATGGTCTCCATCCCCGCCGTCATGGAGCAGCGGCCCGGCCGGGTGGAGGCGGTCCATAAGGTCAGCCGCATCTCCCCCGAGGGCAGCAGGCTGTTCCTGGTGCAGGTCTCCCTGCAAAACCCCGGCACGCTGACGGCGGACATGGCCGCCTCGGCGGTGATCACCGCCGGCGGACAGACCATCTACCCCTATGAGCAGGGGAAGCTGCAGTACAACCGCACGGAGACCCTCCAGGTGAAGGCGGAGGGGGACGTGATCCGCTGCGACCTTCTGGACTACATGGACGTGGAGGCCGGCCAGGTCCTCATGCAGATCGACGGGGCGGACAACGAGCTGGCCCTCTACAACGCCCAGGAGGCCCTGCGCTCGGCCCAGGAGGAGCTGCAGAAGGCGGAGCAGAACCTGCAGAACCTCAACGCCGTGGCCCCCATCTCCGGCACGGTGATGGGTCTCACCATCGCCCCGGGCCAGGAGTTTGACGCCAACACCACCGTCATCAGCATCTCCGACACCTCCCTCATCACCGTCACCGCCCAGGTGGACGAGCGGAACATCTCCTATGTGAAGGCCGGCATGAGCGTCACCATCAACCAGTGGGGCGTGGAGTTCATGGGGGTTGTGGACAGCGTGAGCCTGACGCCGGAGATGAACAACGGCATGGCCTCCTACCCCGCCACCATCACCGTGGACAACTCCATGGGCGCCGAGACGGGCAACTCTCTCATGCCCGGCAGCACCGTCACCTACAGCCTGGTGGCCAGCCAGAGCGACGGGTGCCTGGTGCTCCCCATCCAGTGCGTCAAATACGTCCCCGACCCCAACTCCGAGACGGGGGAGACCATGAGCGTGGTGTTCCTCAAGGCGGACACGCCCCCGGAGACCCTGGTGGAGGGGGTGGACGGCACCGCCATGGGCGTCCCCGCCCAGGGGTACTACCCGGTGCCGGTGGAGACGGGGATCTCCGACAAATATAATGTAGAGATTATCAGTGGCCTGGCCGAGGGCGACACCGTGTTCCAGAACACCACCCAGGACATGATGATGTATTGACCGAGGTGACGCCATGCTGATCGAAATACAGGACGTGTATAAAATCTACGGCGAGGGGACGGAGGCGGAGGTCCGGGCCCTGGACGGCGTCACCCTCTCCATTGACCGGGGGGAGTTTGTGGCGGTGGTGGGCCAGTCCGGCTCCGGCAAGTCCACCCTCATGAACATCCTGGGGTGCCTGGACATCCCCACCCGGGGAGCCTACCGCATTGACGGCCAGGACGTCAACGACCTCACCGACGCCCAGCTCTCCCACATCCGCAACAAGCAGGTGGGGTTCATTTTCCAGAGCTACAACCTCATCCAGAGCCTTACGGCCTATGAAAACGTGGAGCTGCCCCTCATCTATCAGAACGTGCCCCTCTTCCGCCGGCGGGAGCTGGTGATGGACGCCATGGAGCGGGTGGGCGTGGCCGACCGGTGGAAGCACCACCCCTCGGAGATGTCCGGCGGCCAGCAGCAGCGTGTGGCCATCGCCCGGGCCATCTCCACCCGCCCCCCCATCATCATGGCCGACGAGCCCACCGGCGCCCTGGACAGCCACACCGGCAAGGAGGTGCTCCACTTCCTTCAGGAGCTGAACCGGGAGGGGAGCACCGTCATCCTCATCACCCACGACAACGCCATCGCCGCCACCGCCCGCCGGGTGGTCCGCATCTCCGACGGCAAGATTTTCGAGGACTATGAACAGGAGGTGGATTGGCTTTGAAACTTGGTCAGGCCTTTAAAATGGCCTTGAAATCCATTGGCAACAATATGGGCCGGTCCTTCCTCACCATGCTGGGCATCATCATCGGCGTGGCCTCGGTGATGACCATCGTCTCGGTGATGATGGCCCAGAACCGGGAGATCATGAAACAGTTTGAGGCCATGGGGACCAACCGTCTGGAGGTCTATGCCTACCTCTATAACGGCAGCAGCGTATTTGACGACCTCTACGACTACTGCCTGTATCTGAACGAATATGTGCAGGGCGTCACGCCCCAGGGGTATCTGAACGCCACCGTTACCTATGGTGACAAAAACAGCAGCAGCATGGAGTACACCCCCCAGCTGTACCTGGGCAGCGACCAGTATTCCGCCGTGAACAACTTCCAGATCGCCCAGGGGCGGGACCTGAGCAAAATCGATATTGACAACTACAACAACGTCTGCGTCATGGGCGCCCGGGCTGCCCGGAACTTCTTTGACTTTATCGACCCCGTGGGGCAGGAGGTCCGGGTCAACGGCATTCCGTTCACCGTGATCGGCGTTTACCAGGAGAAGGATCCCAACAATGACTATTCCATGGACAACATGATCCTCTTCCCCTACACCGCCGCCAGGGCTCTGGGCCAGTCGGTGGACATGTCCCAGGTCTACGTCAAGTGCCGGGACAGCCAGTCCCTCAAGCAGGCCAAGGCCATGATCGAGGGGTTCCTCACCGACATCTGCGGCGACCCCAACGATTACACCAATCAGAAGGGGTATTTCTACACCTACAGCAACGACGAGTATACCGACAGCCTCAACGAGCAGTCCAAGGCCATGAGCATGGTGCTGGGCGGCATCGCAGCCATTTCCCTGCTGGTGGGCGGCATCGGCATCATGAACATCATGCTGGTCACCGTCACCGAGCGGACCAAGGAGATCGGCATCCGCCGGGCCATCGGCGCCCAGCGCAAGAGCATTGTGGCCCAGTTTCTCATTGAATCCGGCACCATCTGCGGCATCGGCGGCATCTTCGGCATTCTGCTGGGCACCGTGTTCACCATGCTGGGAGGCAAGCTGATCCTGCATTTTGACGAGATCCTGTGGCCTTCGGTGGGCATCACCCTGGGCGCGGTGCTCTTTTCAGTGTTCCTGGGCATTCTCTTTGGCATGTACCCCGCCATCAAAGCCTCCGGATTGCAGCCGGTGGTGGCGCTGCGGGCAGAATAAGGAGGGAAATGTATGAAACAGGCAATGAGGCGCGCCCTTGGCGCGCTGCTGGCGGCGGTGGTGTGCCTGGGGCTGGTCCCCTGGACCGGGGCCACCGTCTTCAGCGACATCAGCGACGTCAACACCGCCCAGAATGTGGAGGTCCTCCAGATGATGGGCGTCATCGACGGGGTGGGCGGCGGCGCCTTCCAGCCCGACGGCACCCTAACCCGGGCCCAGTTTTGCAAGATGGCCGTGGAGGTGCTGGGCCAGGGGGACCGGGTGCTCATCTATAAGAACTACACCATCTTCCCCGACGTGAAGCCCTCCCACTGGGCCGCCGGGTACATCAACCTGGCGGTGCGCAGCGAGGAGAAGATCATCTCCGGCCACTCCGACGGCACCTTCGGCCCGGAGGGCACCATCACCTACGGCCAGGCGGTGACCATCCTCATGCGGATGCTGGGGTACACCGACGCGGACGTGGGGGTGGTCTGGCCCGACGGGTATATCGACGCGGCCATGATGATCGGGCTGACCCAGGGGGTGCATCCCGCCGCCTCCGGCGCCGTCACGAGAGCCCAGGCGGCCCAGCTCTTTGTCAACCTCCTCAACTGCGACCGGAAGGCGGGGGGCAGCTTCGCCTCCTCCATCGCCACGGTGGTGGAGAACGTGGTGATGCTCAACGGAAACACCAAGACCCCCTCCGGCCAGCCGGCGGTGCTGACCAGCAACGCGCCGGAGCCCGTGCCGGTGGTGAACACCACGGGCAGCGGCATGCTCACCGGGCGCAAGGGCACCCTCCTCATGGACCAGAGCGGCAAGGTGCTCACCTTCGTGCCCGCCAACACCGGCACCAGCCGGCAGATCACCATCGCCTCCGCCCAAGCCGGCTCCTTCACCGACACCACCGGCCGGACCTACACCGTCAGCGGCAGCATGGTCACCTACTATAACCAGAGCCCCAGCACCTACAACGAGGTCTACCCCTTCCTCCGCCCCGGCACCATCGCCACGGTCTACACCGGCGAGAGCGGCAGCGTGGAGTTCCTGTATGTGGGCTTTGCCACCTCCGACGACGCCATCATCGTGGCCAAGGACGGCAGCACCGCCGGCTTTGCCGAGCTGGCCGGGCGGACGGACTACAAGATCTTCAAAAACGGCGAGCAGGTGTCCGCCTCCGCCATGCGGAAGTACGACGTGGCCACCTACAGCGCCGCGGAGAACGCCATCTACGTCACCGACAACCGCATCACCGTCTACTACCTCAACGCCTCCCCCAACGTCAGCGCCCCCGACACCATCCAGGCGGCGGGGCTGGAGGGCGAGCTCACGGTGCTGCCCAGCGGGCGGGAGAGCCTCTCCCAGTTCCGCATCGGCCAGGTCATCACCCTCCTCCTCACCCAGGACAACCGGGTGGCCGGCGCGGCGGAGTCCCCCGGCGTCCGGGGCAACGCCATGGGCCTTGCGGAGGCGGACGACAGCGGCAATGTGACCGTGAACCTCTTCAACGGCCTCACCCTCAAGGGCAAGACCGCAAGCGACAACCCCGGCCGCTTTAACGGCCAGGTGGTCACCGCCTCCTCCTACACCAAGGACGCCCTGCTCTCCCTCAGCATCGTCTCCAGCGGCGTGGCCCGGGGCGACCTGGATGTGGCTGGCCGGAAGCTTGGCGACCGGGAGCTGGCGGAGAACGTGCGGGTCTACGAGCAGGTGGGCGGCAGCGAGATGGTGGCGGTGAACCTGTCCAACCTCACCGACAGCGTCATCCCCGCCTCCCGCATCGTCTTCGCCCGGCGCAACTACGCCGACAAGGTGGACCTCATCATCCTCAACAACGTCACCGGCGACGCCTATGTCTACGGCAGGGTCTCGGTGCGCGAGGTGGATGCCGGCGACTTCTCCTACCGAGAGGTCACCCTGGACAGCGGCGGCGCCACCTACGGCCCCTTCAACTACCCCAACTTCCACCGCAGCGGCCAGTGGGCGGGGCTGGCCATCTCCTCCGACGGGGAGCGCATTCTGGGCACCGCCCAGCTGACGGAGCTGAAGAACGTCTCCTCCTCCGCCTGGCGCAGCCCCCAGCTGGTGTATGTGGGCGGCGTGGGGTACACGGTCAGCGACAGTGTGCTCTGCTACAACCGCACCACCGGCGCCTGGATCACCCTCAGCGACGCCCTGGCCTTCGCCAACAGCATGTCGCTGATTGTGGACGAAAACCGGGTGGTCCGGGGTGTGGAGGTCAGCCAGTAATCCCTTCCCCTGTCCCCTCTCTTTTTCCCATAGGGAGCCCCCGGAGGCAGCGCCTCCGGGGGCTCCCCCTTTTTTCCACGCGGCCAGGGCTTAACAGGCGGGGCAAGGTGCTATCCGCCCCTTCCCTACCACAAATGGGCGTCTCGAGGAAAAGCCGTGCCGCCTGGCGCCGGCTTGACGGCGAGGGGCGTCGCCCCCTCCCCCGCCTGCCCGCGGCGGCGGGCGGCAAAGCAGGCGGCAGGGAAAGGGGGCCGGGGGACGCCTTCGCGGCGAAAGCGCAGGCGGATAAGGACGGGGCAGGCCCGCCCCGGCCGGCACCCCCTCCCTTTGGGCCGGCCGCGGCCCTCTTCCATTTGAAAGAGGAAATGGGGATGTCCCTCCCGCGCGGGGCGGAGCCGCGCCCCGGCAGCGGGAGGGCGCCGATCCCCTCTTAAAACGGCAAAAAAGGAAAGCCCCGCTCGGGGCTTTCCTTTTGCTGTTTCAGCGGCTCTACGCGCCGGCGGCCACCGGGACCACCCTGCCGTCGTCGTGGAGGTTGACCAGCACCTTCCGGGGGCACTTGCTGACGCAGGCGCCGCAGGAGGTGCACTTGTCGTAGTCGATCACCGCCACGTTGTCCACCACATGGATGGCGTCGTTGGGGCAGTTTTTCTCACAGAGGCGGCAGGCGATGCAGGAGACGGAGCAGCTGTTCCGGGCCACGGCCCCCTTGTCCCTGGAGGAGCAGGCCACCAGGATGTCCGCGGCGTAGGGGATGCTGACGATCAGATTCCTGGGGCAGGCGGAGCGGCACTTGCCGCAGTTGGTGCACTTCTCCCGGTCCACCTCCGCCACGCCGTTGGCGTTGATGTGGATGGCGTCAAAGGCGCAGGCGCGGACGCAGTTGCCAAAGCCCAGGCAGCCGTAGGCGCACTCCAGGGGGCCGTTGCCGGCGATCTTCATGGCCCCCACGCAGTCATCGATGCCCACATATTCGTATTTCCGGCCGGCCCGCTGGCCGCCGGCGCACTTCACATAGGCCACCCGCCGCTCAGCGGGGGCCACCTCCACGCCCATGATGGCGGCGATGGCCCTGGTCTGCTCCCCGGAGCACACCGCGCAGGCGTTCACCGGCGCGGCGCCGGAGGCGATGGCCTCGGCGCAGGCGGCACACCCGGCAAAGCCGCAGCCGCCGCAGTTGGCGCCGGGCAGGGCGTTCTGGATCTCCTCCACCCGGGAGTCCCTCTCCACGGCGAAGATCCGGGAGGCAAAGGCCAGGATGGCCCCAAAGCCGCCCCCCAGCACCCCCAGGGTCAGCACCGCGTAGAGGATGGTCATGGGATTGACAGTCATCTCGCCACCTCCTTAGCTCCAGATGTCCAGCCCGCTGAACCCCCCGAAGGCCAGGGCCATGAGGCCGGCGGTGATGAGGGCGATGGGGAACCCCTCAAAGCACTTTGGGGGATTGGACACCAGGGCGATGCGCTCCCGGACGCTGGCAAAGAGCACGATGGCCAGCAGGAACCCCACGCCGCCGGTGACGCCGTAGACCACGGACTCGATAAAGTTGTACTTCTCCTGCACATTGAGGAGCACCACGCCCAGCACCGCGCAGTTGGTGGTGATAAGGGGCAGGTACACCCCCAGCGCCTGGTACAGCGAGGGGATGGTCTTCTGCAGAAACATCTCCACAAACTGCACCAGGGCGGCGATGACCAGGATGAAGGTCACCGTCTGCATAAACTCCATGCCGAGGCTCTCCAGCAGCAGGTTCACCGGGTAGCACAGGGCGCTGGCAAGGCCCATGACGAAGATCACCGCAAAGCCCATGCCCACGGCGGTGTCCATCTTTTTGCTGACCCCCAGGAAGGGGCAGCAGCCCAGAAACTGCACCAGGATGAAGTTGTTGACCAGGATGGCCCCCAGGGAGATGGTCAGAAGGTTTCTCCAGTCCATTTATTTTCCCTCCTTCTTCCGGCTCTGCGCCCACTGCATCAGCGCGATGAGGCACCCAAGGGTCAGAAACCCGCCCACCGGCAGCACCAGCATCAAGGCGCCGTACTCCGCCGGGAAGATGCGGATGCCCGCCCCGCCGCCCAGCACGCCGGCGCCGAAGGTGCCGCTGCCGAGAAACTCCCGGATCACGCTCATGACGAGGAGCACCAGGGTGTAGCCGATGCCCTGGCAGATGCCGTCCACAGCGGAGGCCAGCACCCCGTTTTTCGAGGCGAAGGACTCCGCCCGGGCCAAGATGATGCAGTTGACCACGATGAGGGGGATAAACACCCCCAGGCTCTCGGCGATGTCCTCCAGGTACGCCTGGAGCAGCAGGTCCACCATGGTGACAAAGCCGGCGATGACCACCACATAGGCGGCGATGCGGACCTTGTCGGGGATGATCCGCCGCAGGGCGGAGATGATGATGTTGGAGAGGGTCAAGATGATGAGAACCGACACGCCCATCCCCAGCCCGTTGGAGAGGGAGGTGGTGATGGCCATGGTGGAGCACATGCCGAGAAGCTGCACCAGCACCGGGTTCTGGGTCAGAAGGCCCTCTTTGAGTTGACGCTTAAAATTCATTCTCCATCCTCCTCTCAGCCCAGCGGGATGGCCGTGGCGACGGCCTCATGGGCCGCGTTGATGCCCGCCACAACGGCCCGGGAGCTGACGGTGGCGCCGGAGACGGCGTCAAAGGCGTTGTCCCCGCTGTTCACCGTGACGGGATAGCCCAGGCCCACAGACTGGTTCAGCACGGCCTGGTCGTCCACCACCTTGCTGCCCACATTGGGCGTCTCGCTGTGGTCGATGACGGACACCCCCGTCACCATGCGCTCGGGGCTCACCCCCACCACCATGCTGATGGCGCCGCCAAAGCCGTTGGCGGTGACCTCCGCCACATAGCCGATGGTCTCTCCGCCGGAGACGGCCTCAGACAGGGCGGTGACGGTGGCGCCGTCGTGCTCCTGGGCAAATGCCTCCACCGCCCGGTATTCCTCCGCCGGGAGGACCTGCTGCATGGCCTCCACCCGTTTCTCCTCGGTGGACCGGGCGATGGTGGGGGCGGTGATGAAGTTGACAAGGCCCAGCAGCAGGGCGGTGACGGCGGTGATGGCCAGCAGCGTCCCCGCCAGGCGGAGGATGTAGGTGGTGCTGGGGGAGAGCTTTTTGGTCTCGCTCATTTTCCCTCTGCCTCCTTTCTCTTGAAAAGGGGCCTGCGCGCCACGCCGAACCGGCGGGGCTTTAGGTACTTATCCAGCAGCCACACGCACAGGTTCATGCACAAAATGGAGTAGCATACCCCCTCCACATAGGAGCCGAAGTAGCGGATGAACACGGTGATGAGGCCGCAACCGATGCCGTAGATCACCCGGCCCCGCCTGCTGATGGGGGAGGTGACGTAGTCGGTGGCCATGAAGATGGCCCCCAGCAGCAGCCCGCCCCCCAGCACGTTGTAGAGCATCCAGGCCACCGGCTCGTTGCCCCGGGGGAAGAGGAAGGTAAGCAGAGCCACGGTGCCCACATAGCACACGGGGATGTGCCAGGAGATCACCCTCCGCCCCAGTAGGTAGAGCCCGCCCAGCAGCAGGCACATGGCAGAGACCTCCCCCATAGAGCCGCCGATGAGGCCCACAAACATGTCCTTTAGGTCGTAGACTGCCTGGAGGTCGGAGAGGCTGTTGGTGCTGAGGTAGGACATGGGGGTGGGCTGGGTGACCACATCCACCGCCCCCATAAGGGGCGCCTGGGTCCCGGGGGCGGCCCAGGTGCTCATGTGGGCCGCCCAGGAGAAGAGGAAGGCCCGGGCCGCCAGCGCCGGGTTCAAGAAATTCTGGCCCAGCCCGCCGTAGAGCTGCTTGACCAGGACGATGGCGAAAAAGTCGCCGATGAGGACCATCCAGTAGGGCGCGGTCACCGGGCAGACGAAGGCGATGAGCATGCCCGTCACCGCCGCGGAGAGGTCCCCCGCCGTCTGGTGCTTTTTCATCACCAGGCGGTAGAGCGCCTCAAAGGCCACGGCCCCCGCCATGGACACCGCCGTCAGCACCAGGGCCCTGAGGCCGAAGTTGAAGACGGCGAAGGCCAGGGCCGGCAGCAGGGCGATGATCACGTCCAGCATGGCCGAGCGGGTGTCGTCCTTGGCCCTAATATGGGGGGAGGAGGAGGCCCGGAGCTTAAGATCGTTGTAGTCTGTCACGGCTTACCCCTCCTTTCGCTCCGCCTTAGCCTTCTCGGCGGCCCGGGCGGTGTTGATCTTCTGTTTTGCCGTTCGAAACGCGTGGACCAGATGGAGCCGGCCCGGGCAGATGTAGGCGCAGGCGCCGCACTCGATGCAGTCCATCACATGGCCGGCCTCCAGCTCCGGGAGCATATCCCGCTGGGCGTACTGGTAGAGAAACACCGGCTGCAGGCGCATGGGGCACACCTCGGCGCACCGGCCGCAGCGGATGCAGGTGGGGTGGGGGGAGAGGCGCTCTTCCTCCCGGGCAAAGGCCAGGATGGCGTTGGTGCACTTGCCCACCGGCACGTCGGCGTTGTGCTGGGCGTTGCCCATCATGGGGCCGCCCATAAGGATTTTGTAGGTGGTCTCGCTGAGGCCGCCGCAGGCGTCAAAGAGGCAGGACAGGGGCGTGCCGATGCGGCACTCCAGGTTCTTGGGCTCCACCACGCCGGAGCCGGAGACAGTGACGATGCGGCGGATCACCGGCATCCCCTGGTACACCGCCCGCCAGATGGCGGCGGTGGTGTCCGTGCTGAACACCGCGCAGCCGATGGCCGCGGGCAGGCCGCCGGGGGGGACCTGCCGGCCGGTGATGGACTGGCACAGCTGCTTTTCCGCCCCCTGGGGGTAGCGGGTGTGGAGGACGTCCACCACCACCGGCGCCTTCTCCTCGCCGATGCGCTGGCGGAGCAGCTGGGCGGCGTTGAGCTTGTTGGCCTCCACGGCGATGTGGACCTTATCCACCTGGAACAGCCGGGCCAGCAGCTTTGCCCCGCCGATGACCTCGTCCGGATATTCCAGCAAAATCCGGTGGTCGCTGGTGTTATAGGGCTCGCACTCCGAGCCGTTGACAATCACGGTGTCCACCTTGCCGATGCCGGAGGCGATCTTCACATGGGTGGGAAAGGTGGCGCCGCCCAGGCCCACGATCCCCGCGTTTTTCACGATCTCCGTCAGCGCCTCGGCCCCCATGTCCTCCGGGTGCTCCGCCGGCTTGACGGAGGGGTCCAGGGTGTCCTGGTAGTCGTTTTCGATGACGACGCTGAGCATGTCGGTGCCGTTGAAGTGGGGCCGGGGCTCGATGGCGGTCACCGTGCCGGATACGCTGGCGTGAATGGGGGCGGAGACAAAGGCGGTGGCCTCCCCAATCATCTGCCCCAGGTTCACATGGTCCCCCACGGATACGCAGGGGCGGCAGGGCACGCCGATGTGCAGGGACATGGGGATGACCACCTGGGGCGGGGGCGGCAGCTTTTCAATGGGCTTTTTGTTGGTTGCGGCCTTCTTGTCGTTGGGATGGATCCCGCCGAAAAAAGACTGGGCCATATCCTTTTCACCTCTCATAGCCGGGGGACGCGCCGGAAAACGCGGCCCCGATCTGGAAATTACACCTACCAATCATACACCGTTCTGTTTCGGTTGTCTAGCCTTTTCTCGAACAAAACGCATAGAGATTCCTATGTTTATGACAGTTTTTTCACAAACTAAGCCATTTTTTCCGGTTTGTCCCAAGACTGCCCTTGCAGGAAAAACAGGAATATGCTATACTGTTTTCCAAAAGAAAAAACGCGGGGAGTCCCCGCCGGAACAGGAGGACACAATGGGAAAACGAATTGACCGGGCGGCCGTCAAGGCGGAGGCCCGGGCGCTGATCCGCACCGGGCGGCGGTCCGTTGTGGGGGCCGGGGCCATCTATTTCGGCATCAGCCTGGTGCTGTCGGCGCTGCTGTTCCTGCTGGAGTGGCAGCCTGTCGCCATTTCCACGGAGACGATCTATCTCCAGCTGCCGGCGGTGAACACGTTCCTCACCATTTTGATCAATCTGATTTCCTCGCTGCTGGGGCTGGGGTTCGTCTCCTTCTGCATGGAGATCCAACGGGGGTATGCCACGCCCTACGCCGCGCTCTTCGACGGGTTTGAGCGCGCGGGCAAGCTGATCTGGGCCACCATCGTCATCAATGTGCGGGTTCTGCTGTGGAGCGTTCTGTTCATTGTGCCGGGGCTGGTGGCCATGTACCGCTACCGCTTCGCCATCTACAACATCCTGGAAAACCCCGGTCTAACGGCGACCCAGGCCATCGAGCTGAGCAAGGTACAGACCTATGGTATGAAGGGACAGCTGCTGGCATGCGACTTGAGCTTTCTGGGGTGGCTGCTGGTGTGCCTGCTGTTTTGCGCCCTGCCCCTGGTCTGGGTCAACCCTTACATGGTGCTGACGGACCTGGGCTATTACGCCGTGGGGAAGACCCGGGTCTCCCCCACCGGCACGCGGGGGGACGGCGTGGACTGGCGGCCGTGGGACCGGGAGGACTAGCGGAAACGGGGCGGGGACGGCTGTCCCCGCCCCCTCTTTTTCCGCCGGGCGCGGGGGATTGGGTTTGCTTTTTCCGCGGCGGTGGAGTACAATAGGCAAAACGGTTCAGCTTGAAAAGGAGGCCGATGCTGATGAAGGACGGGTTTATCAAGGTTGCCGCCGGCACGCCGAAGATCCGGGTGGCGGACTGCCGCTACAACGCCGAGCAGATCTTCACCCTCATGCGGGAGGCGGACAAACAGGGGGTGAAGGTGCTGTGCCTGCCGGAGCTGTGCCTTACCGGGTACACCTGCGGCGACCTCTTTTTGCAGGACACGCTGCGCAGGGGGGCGGAGGAGGGGCTCCAGACCGTCCTGGAGGCCACCAAGAACCTGGATATGGTCACGGCCCTGGGCCTGCCGGTGCGGGACAAGTGGAACAACAAGCTGTATAACTGTGCCGCGGTCATACAAAAGGGGGAGATCCTGGGCCTGGTGCCAAAGACCTACCTGCCCAACTACGGGGAGTTCTACGAGCAGCGGTGGTTCACCCCCTCCGGCGGCCCGGGCGGCGTGGACCACATGGTGGATCTGTGCGGCCGGCAGGTGAACATCAGCTGCAACGGCCTGTTCGCCTGCACCGGCATGGAGGAGCTGGTGATCGGCGTGGAGATCTGCGAGGATCTGTGGGCGCCGGAGCCCCCCTCCGCCGCCCTGGCCCAGGCCGGGGCCACCATCATCCTCAACCTCTCCGCCTCCAACGAGGTGGTGGGCAAGGCGGCCTACCGGCGCCAGCTGGTGACGGGCCAGTCCGGCCGGCTGGTGTGCGGCTATGTGTACGCCGACGCCGGGGAGGGGGAGAGCACCACCGACCTGGTGTTCGGCGGCCACAACATAATCGCGGAAAACGGCGTCATCCTGGCGGAGCGGCGGTTTGCCGCGGGCCTTGCCGTCAGCGAGATCGACGTGCGCCGCCTGGCGGATGAGCGC
>CALWXD010000105.1 GCA_944385425.1 uncultured Oscillospiraceae bacterium
GCCACCGCCACAATGATTCCCACAAAGGGCAGAAGGGACAGTGTTGCGATCAGCCGCCACATCTTCTCCGGAAGATGGTATTTTTTCTCCGGCAGCAGCCGCCACACCGCCAGCGCCACCACCAGCCACAGCCCCAGTCGCACCAGCACCGCCGAATCCAGCAGGGGGCTGCCCGAGAAATAGATGGCGTCCGCCGTGGCGCTGATGCAGGAGGCCAGGGTGTCGTACAGCATGCAGAGGGCCAGCCGCTCGGTCCGTGTTCCCCGGAAGGACAAAAACAGGAACAAAAAGGTGGGCGGCAGGGCGAATAAAATATTCACCGGGTCACCGATGTAGATAATAACGCCGATGCTCAGCATCATGGCGGCATAGCGGACAATCCTCCAAAGCCTGCCGGGCCTGGGGAGAAGGAACTTTTTCATCATCCGGTCTGCCGATGCGGCACACAGCCATAAAATAACGCCATACAGAATCCACGCGCACAGCACCCTGGCAGCGAAATCCACGGCTCCTGCACCCCCTTTTCTTAAAATGCTCCGCCTGTGCCGGACGGCACATGGCAGTACTGTCAGTGTATCACAGGCAGCGCCTATGCTCAAGCATCATTTCATCCTGACCGGCCTGGATTTTGTGACCAAATCACTTGACGGCGCCGCCGCCCCCTTGCTATACTGCCTGCAATCTGCTATACTATCTCATGATAAAAGGAGACCGCTATGGGTACATTCGATTTTGCGCTGACGATCTCTGCCCTCACCGTGTTCCTCCAGGGGATCTTGAGTTTCTTCTCCCCCTGCGTCCTGCCGCTGGTGCCGCTGTATATCGGCTACCTCTCCGGCGGGGCCCGGCAGGTGGAGGCGGACGGCACCATCCGCTACCGCCGGGGGCGGGTGATGGGCAACACCGCCGCCTTTGTGGCGGGCGTATCCTTCGCCTTCTTCCTTTTGGGCATGGGCTTTACCGCCGCCGGCCAGTTCTTCTCCCGGTACCAGGACGTGATCGCCAAGGTCGGCGGCGTGCTGATCATCCTCTTCGGTCTCTACCAGCTGGGCGTTTTCGGCGCCTCCCGGTTTTTGTCCACCGAGCGGCGGCTGCCCTTCCGCCTGGACAAGGCGGCCATGAGCCCGCTGACCGCCCTGGTGCTGGGGTTCACCTTCTCCTTCGCCTGGACCCCCTGCGTGGGCCCGGCGCTGACCTCGGTTTTGCTGATGGCCGGCTCCTCTTCCTCCGCGGCCAAGGGGGTTTTGCTCATCGGGGTGTACACCCTGGGGTTCATCCTCCCCTTCCTGGCGGTGGGCCTCTTCACCGGCTCGCTTTTGGACCTCTTCCGCCGCCATCAGAAGGCGGTGCGCTACACGGTGAAGGTGGGCGGGGTGCTGATGATCCTCATGGGCGTCATGCTCCTCACCGGCTGGATGAACCGCATGTCCGCCGCCCTCTCCTCCCTGGGGACAGAGGCCGGCACCGGCGCCGCGGAGGAAACCGACGGGGAGGAGACAGACGCCCCGCCGGAGGAGGAGACGCCGACGGAGGACGGCGGCGGAGCGGCGGAGCCGGAGGGGACGGCCACGCAGCTGCCCGCCGCCCCGGACTTCATGCTCACCGACCAGTACGGCGAGACCCACACCCTGGCGGAGTACGAGGGGAAGACCATCTTCTTGAACTTCTGGGCCACCTGGTGCGGCCCCTGCCGCTCCGAGATGCCGGACATCCAGGCCCTCTATGAGGACTGGGGGGAGAACACTGGCGACCTGGTGGTGCTGGCGGTGGCCAACCCCTCCAGCGACGACTATCCCTACAACCAGGACGGCACCCAGGAGGAGGTGGAGGCCTTCCTGGAGGAGAACGGCTATACCTATCCGGTGATGATGGACACCACCGGCTCTGTGTTCGCCAGCTACGGCGTCAGCGCCTTCCCCACCACCTTCCTCATTACCGGGGAGGGCGAGGTATTCGGCTATATCCCCGGCGCCGTGGACCGCGCCTTTATGGACAGCGCGGTGGAGCAGACCATGACCGGCGTGCGGGTGGAATAGGCGCCCCGGCGGGGGCCGGCCCCCGCGCCGCCCGCCGGCGAAGAGATACCGCGAAAAGGAGGAGTCCCTATGTTTACCAGTGTCATCCATACGCCGATCGGCACCATGACCATCTGCAGCGACGGCCAGGCCGTCACGCGCCTGTGCTTTGGCATGTACAAGGGTGACATGGGCGGCCACCTGCCCGTCCACCAGGAATGCGAGCGGCAGCTGGCGGAGTATTTCTCCGGCCGGCGCAAACGGTTCGACCTGCCCCTGGCCCCGGAGGGCACCGCCTTCCAGCAGGCGGTGTGGCGGGCGCTGCAGGACATCCCCTACGGGGAGACCCGGACCTACCGGGAGATCGCCGCCGCGGTGGGCAACCCCCGGGCCGCCCGGGCGGTGGGCCTTGCCAACAACCGAAACCCCATCCCCATCTTGATCCCCTGCCACCGGGTCATCGGCTCAGACGGCTCCCTGGTGGGCTACGCCGGCGGCATCCCGGCCAAGGACACGCTGCTGCAGCTGGAGGCCATGTACCGGTAAAAGCCCCCTTCCTGCAGGCAGCCATCGGCGGATAGAAATTAGGCGGCCCCGGCAGCGCGCTGCCGGGGCCGCCTGCTGTCCCCGCGCCCTTGCCAAAGGGGCGGGGCGGTGGTACAATGGGCGGCATACCGCCGGCGCTTTGCCGGCAGGCACGCGGCAGAAGGAGGGACAGCGGTGGTACAGGTTGTCAATCTCCCCCTCACCCGCTCCGTGGGGCGGGAATATGGGGACTGGCGGGATCTCCCCGGGGAGCTTCGGTCCATGGCCCTCCAGGGGGTGGAGGCCATCTGGGGCGGGGAGGAGACGGAGACAGGTTTTCCGGAGGAGCTGGCTGTGGGGTACCACCTTACCTTTTTCCCCGACTGGCTGGATTTCTACCGGGGGGACGCCGCCGCCCTGAAACGGAAGTTCGGCTCCCTGGAGGCCGCCCGGGCCTTCTATGGCGGCCGGGACGGGGAGGCGCTGCTGGAACTGTACCGCGCGGACCTTAGGCGGGCGGCGGCGCTGGGGGCGGCCTATGTGGTTTTCCACGTCTCCGACGTCTCCATCGAGGAGGGGTACACCTACCGCTGGCTCCACAGCTGCGAGGCGGTGATCGACGCGTCGGCGGAGATCATCAACTGCCTTCTGGACGGGCGGGAGTGGCCCTTCCTCTTCCTGGTGGAAAACCAGTGGTGGCCGGGCTTTACCTTCACCGACCCCGCCTTGACGGAGCGGCTGCTGGACGGCATCCACTACCCCCGCCGGGGGATTCTGCTGGACACCGGCCACCTTATGAACACCAACCCGGCTCTCCGGACGGAGGAGGAGGGGATCGCCTACCTCCACCAGATGCTGGACCGCCACGGCAGCCTTGCGGGGGAGATCCTGGGGATGCACTTCCACCAGTCCCTCAGCGGCCCCTATGTGCAAAGGCACTGCGGCCGCCTCCCGCCGGACCTGCCGGAGGACTATCTGGAGCGGTACGCCGTCAACTACCGGCACATCCTCCGGATCGACCAGCACCTGCCCTGGACCGCTCCGGCGGCCCGCTCCCTCATCCAGCGGGTGGCCCCCCGCTACCTCACCCATGAGCTCTCCGCCGCCGGCCGCCGGGAGCGCCTGGACCGGGTCCGGTGGCAGCAGCGGACGCTGGGGTTCCTGTAAAAGCGCGGCAGCCGCCGGAAAACCGGCGGCTGCCGCGGAGAAACGCGCCCGCAAGCCCTTTGCCCACGGCGCGGCTACGCTGTGGGGCAGGTGATTTCCATCAATTTTTCAATCATGTGGTGGAGCAGCTGGGCCCGCCGGGTGTCGGCGGCCTTATAGTAGACCTCCTTCCCCTCCCGGCGGCTGACGATCAGCCCGCCCGCCTTCAGCTGCCGGAGGTGGTGGGACACGGCGGGGCTGCTCATCTCCACCCATGCCGATATGTTGATAACGCACTCCTCGCAGTGGCACAGCAGCCAGAAGATCCGGATGCGGCTGCCGTCCCCCAGCTGCTTGAAGATATCGGAGACGGTCTGGAACGCCTCCACCCCCGGCACATGCTCCAGTTCCCGCTCCATGGGCTGGCCGTGGTCGTGGGGCAGTTTGTTCTGCGGCATAGAATCCCCTCCTTTTGCCAATATGGCTATTGTAGCACAGCGTGGGGAAAAACGAAAGACATAAAATCCGGCCCACCCGCCTGGGGCGCGGGGGCCTTGAATGGGACATGGAAAAAAGGAGGAACCTTATGGCGTCTGGCGCGCCTTCTCCCCGCCATCTTTTTTTGACCGGGGAAAAGCACATCGGAAAGAGCACGGTCCTAAGAAGGCTGCTGGCCGGCCGGGAGGGGAGCGTGGGCGGCTTTCGTACCCTTCGGATCGTGACGCCCCAGGGCGGGGCCATCCACATGCTCCCCGCCGCGGGGGACGCGCCCTGCACGGCGGAGAACCTGCTGCTGGTGAAGGGGCGGGACAGCGAGAGGGAGGCCGCCGCCCGGTTTGACGCCATGGGCTGCGCCCTGCTGGAGGCGTCCCGGGGCTGCGGCATCCTGGTGATGGACGAGCTGGGCCCCACCGAGGCGCTGGCCCTCCGCTTTCAGCGGGCGGTGCTGGAGCAGCTGGAGGGGGAGGCGCCGGTCTACGGCGTCCTGCAGCAGGCGGAGAGCCCCTTCCTGGAGCGGATCCGGACCCATCCGGCGGTGTGCCTTGTGCCGGTCACGGCGGAAAACCGGGACGGCCTGCCGCTGCTCCTGCGGCGGCAGGGCTGGTGACCCCCGCCGCCGGGGCCGCCCTTCCCGGGGAATCTCCCCGTCCCTTCTTGACATTTCGCTATCCCTGCATTAGAATAGCCCTGCAACTTTTCAGCAAAGGAGATTGGATACCATGAGAAGAATTCTTGCCCTGCTGCTGGCGGCTGTGATGGCCCTGTCCCTCGCGGCCTGCAGCAGCAACGGAAACGGCGGCAATGCCGGAAACAACGGGAACGGCGCCCCCGTCCAGGGGACGGAGGGGGAGGACGGCGGCTCCGCCGCTGTCACATATCCCTTGACCCTTACGGATATGGCCGGCCGGGAGGTGACGCTGGAGGCGGAGCCGGAGCGGATCGTCAGCGGCTACTACATCTCCTCCTCCGCCTGCCTGGCCCTGGGCCTTGCGGGCCGGATGGTGGGCGTGGAGGACAAGTCCGACTCCCGGCCCATCTACTCCCTGGCCGCGCCGGAGCTGATCGAGCTGCCCAACGTGGGGTCGGCCAAGGCCTTTGACCTGGAGACCTGCATCGCCGCGGAGCCGGATCTGGTGATCCTCCCCATGCAGCAGCAGGACACGGCGGACACCCTGGCCGACATGGGCATCCCCGCCATCGTGGTGCTGCCGGAGAGCCATGAGCAGATCCTGGAGATGTTCACCCTCCTCGGCACCGCCGCCAACGTGACGGACGCCGCCCAGGCCCTCATCGACTACTACAGCGAAAAGCTTGACCAGGTGGAGAGCCTTACGGCGGACCTGGCGGACGACGCGAAGCCCGTCGTCTACCTGGGCGGCACCAGCAGCTACCTCACCACGGCCCCCGCCCAGATGTACCAGGCCTCCCTCATCACCTCCGCCGGCGGCGTCAATGCCGGCAGCGGGATCGACGGCACCAGCTGGGTGGACATCAGCTATGAGCAGCTGCTGACCATGAACCCGGACATCATCGTGATCCCCACCAACAACTTCGCCACCTCCGCCCCGGAGTATACGGCGGAGGACATCCTGGCCGATCCCCAGCTCAGCGAGGTGACGGCGGTGAAAAACGGCGCGGTCTACCAGATGACCACCGGCTTTGAGGCGTGGGACAGCCCCTGCCCCTCCGGGATCCTGGGGACGCTGTGGATGCTGAAGACCCTGCATCCCGACCTCTACAGCAGCGAGTCCTTCGCGGCGGACGCCCAGGACTTCTATGAGACGTTCTACGGCTTTACGCCGGACGCCGAGGCGCTGGCCCAGTAAGGGACAGCCCTCCACTTTCGCAGGACGCCGCCGGCTTTTCAGCGGCGTCCTGCCTTTGCATGCGCGCCCGCGGCGGGCGAAGACGAGAGGAAACGGGGATACCCAATGGAGAGAAGAGCGGAACATCATCAAAAATTGGCGGCCGCCGCCTTCGCGGCGGCGGGGGTGCTGCTGCTGGCGGCGGCGCTGGGCTCCTGCTGCGTGGGGAAATACCCCATCTCCCTGGAGGAGATCTGGCGGATCCTCACCGGCGGGGCGGTGAAGGATATGACGCGGAACGCCTTTTTTACCCTCCGCCTGTCCCGGACGGCCATGGCCGTGCTGAGCGGGGCGGGGCTGGGGCTGGCCGGCGCGGTCTATCAGATCATCTTCAAAAACCCCCTGGCCTCCCCGGACATCATCGGCATCGCCTCCGGGGCCAACCTGGGGGCGGCGGTGGCCATTGTGGCCGTCAGCGGGACCATGGCGTCGGTGGCGGTGGGGGCCTTTGCCGGGGGGCTTTTGGCGGTGGCGATGGTGATGCTGCTGGTGCACGCCACCCGCTCCCTCTCCACCTCCACCTATGTGCTGGCGGGCATCATCATCTCCGCCGTGGCCAACGCTCTCATCATGGCGCTGAAGTACTGCGCCGACTCCGACTCGGAGCTGGCCGCCATCGAGTACTGGACCATGGGCTCCCTGGCCGCGGTGACGGCGGAGAAGGTGCGGACCATCCTGCCCTTCTGGGTCCTGGGCTTTGGGGGGCTGCTGCTTTTTCGGCGGCAGGTGGGGCTGCTGTCCCTCAACGAGGAGGAGTGCCGGATGCTGGGGGTGCGGCTGCGGCCCATCCGGCGGACGATCTTGACCCTGTCCACCCTTCTGGTGGCCTCGGTGGTGTCGGTGACGGGGCTGATCTCCTTTACGGGGCTCATCGCCCCCCACATCGCCCGGGTGATCCTCAGACGGCAGAACACCCAGACCATGGTGCTCAGCGCCCTGGTGGGGGCCGTGGTGCTGCTGGCGGCGGACATCCTGGCCCGCTCCCTTTACGCCGCGGAGCTGCCCCTCAGCATCCTCACCACGGTGATCGGGGTACCGGTGCTGCTGTGGTTTTTGTGCAGGAGAGGAGGGGATGCGGCATGACGCCGCTGCTGTCTGTGGAGCACCTCACCGGCGGCTACGGCCGGCGGACGGTGGTGCGGGATGTGAGCTTTACCGTGGAGCGGGGGGAGCTTTGCGCCCTGCTGGGGCTCAACGGCTGCGGCAAGAGCACGCTGCTCAAGTCCGTCTGCGGCCTTCTCCCCATCCGGGAGGGGCGCTGCGCGGTGGATGGGGAGGACTGCACCCACCTCCACGAGCGGCAGCGGGCGCTGCGGATGGCCTACATCCCCCAGCGCGCCACCCCCATCGCCGGGCGGACGGTGCTGGACGTGGTGCTGATGGGGTTTAACGCCCGGTTGCACCTCTTTGAGACGCCGGGCAGGGGCCGGCGCCAACTGGCGGCGGAGACGCTGGGGCAGCTGGGCCTGGCCGATATGGCGGAGCTGGACTACGCGGAGCTGAGCGAGGGGCAGAAGCAGCTGGTGATCCTGGCCCGCACGCTGGTGCAGGACGCACCGGTGATGCTGATGGACGAGCCGGACAGCGCCCTGGACTTCGTCAACCGCAACATGGTGCTGGAGCGCATCCGCTCCATTCTGAAAAGCCAGAACCGGGGCGGGCTGATCACCCTGCACGACCCCAATTTCGCCCTGGCCTACTGCGACAGGCTGCTCCTAATGAAGGACGGCGCCATTATCGGCCAGGTGGCCCCGGGGGAGATCGCCCCGGAGGAGATCGGGGCTGCCCTCTCCTTGATTTACGGCCCGGTGCGGGTGCTCCGCCACCCGGGGGGCTTTGTGATGGTGCGGGCGGCGGCAGAGGAGAGGTAACAGGAGGGAGGAGCGACCATGGGAACATACGAGCTGCTGCTGGAGCAGGCGAAAAATCTCAAGGAGGGCCGGGATTTTGCGGTGGTGACCATCGTAGAGGCCCGGCAGCTGGCCCGCACCAGCGGGAAAATGCTGGTCTACCCCGACGGCGCCGTCAGCGGCACCGTGGGCGGCGGCATGTGGGAGAGGTGCGCCGTGCGGGACGCGCTGCGCTGCCTGGAGCGGGGGGAGAACGCGGTGGAGACCTATGACTTCAGCGGGGAGCTGGCGCAGGCGGGGATCCACTGCATGGGGACGCTGACGGTATTCATCGAGTGCTGCCGCGCCAGCCGGCCCCAGCTGGTGGTGGTGGGGGGCGGCCATGTGGGCGCCGCCGTCATCAAGGCGGCCCGGGAGATCGGCTTTTTCGTCACGCTGGTGGACACCCGGGGGGAGCTGGAGATCGGCGCGTCCATGGGGATGGCGGACCGGTTTTTGCCGGTGCGGCGCTTTGGCGATGTGGCGGAGCTGCCCCTTCCCGCCGGGGCCTTCTATGTGGTGTCCACCTACGGCCACCAGGTGGACGGCGAGGCGCTCAGCGGCGTCCTGAGGCAGAGGGAGCCCGCCTATATCGGGATGCTGGGCAGCCAGAAGAAGGTGCGGGCCATCTTCTCCCAGCTTTTGCGGCAGGGGGTGGCGGAGGAAGCGCTGGAGGGCGTCCGCTCCCCCATCGGGCTGGACCTGGGCGGGGAGACGCCGGAGGAGCTGGCGGTGGCCATTGTGGCGGAGATCCTGGCGGTGAAAAACGGCCGGCCGGGGACCCCCCTCTCCGCCCGGCGGCCCTTGCGGGAGGGGGAGAAGTGAGCGGCAGCGCAAATTCAGCAGGAGGTGGCGGGATGCAGAGAGAGACAGGGGCGGCCTGCAGCAGGGCAAAGCAGTATCTGCGGGGGGTCAAGGCGGGGCTCCCCGTGATCCTGGGATTTCTCCCGGTAGGGGTTGCCTACGCGATTATGGCGCGGCAGGCGGGATTTAGCGGGGGGGAGACGGTGTTGATGTCCCTGGCTGTTTTTGCCGGGGCGAGTCAGATGATGGCGGCGGGGATGTACGCCCAGGGGGCGGGCCTGGCGGCCATCATCCTCGCCACCTTTATCCTCAACCTGCGGCACCTCATCATGAGCGCCTGCGTGGTTAGGCGCATCCGCGAGGGCGGCGTGGGGATGAAGCTGCTGGCGGCTTTCGGCGTGACGGACGAGACCTTCGCCATCTTCACCACCCAGCGGGAGGAGGCGTGTTCCCTGTACAACTTCCTGGGGCTGATGAGCGTTGCCTATGCCGCCTGGGTGGCCGGCTCCGCTCTGGGGGTGGCGGCCTCCGGCTTTTTGCCGCCTGCGCTGTCGGCCAGCCTGGGCATCGCCATGTACGCCATGTTTATCAGCATCCTGCTCCCGGGGCTGAAGGGGAACTTGCGGCTGGGGCTGCTGGTGTTGTTTACCGCGTGTTTTAACACGGCGCTGTCCCAGTGGATGCCGTCCAGCTGGGCGCTGATTGCCTCAACGCTCTTTTGCGCGCTGCTGGGCGTGTTCTTTGTCGATCCCAACAAAAAGGAGGAGGGAGAACGATGAGCCGCGCGCTGCTCCTTATTTTCGGGATGGCTGCTGTCACCTACCTCCCGCGGGCCCTTCCGGCGGTGCTGCTCAACCGGCTGCGCTTTCAGCCCCAGGTGGAGAAATTTTTCCAGCTGATCCCCTACACCGCCATGGCGGCCCTCATCTTCCCCGGCGTGCTGGCTGTGGACACCGGGCGCGTGGAAATCGGCGTTGTGGGCGGGGTGGCGGCAGGGATCCTGGCCTGGCGGAGGGTACCGGTTCTGGTGTGCGTGGTGGCCGCCATTGCCGTGGATTTTCTGCTGTATCAGCTGTAGCCCGGCGCCTCCGCGGGAGGCGGCGATTTGATCTCACCTCTGGAAATAGAGGTGAGATTTTTTTGTATAGCGGAAAACCCGTGCCGGCGCGGCCCGGTGATAGGGACAGTCCCCGCCGACATAAAGATGACCAGGAGCGACGCGTGACATGGCGGCTCCGGAAACTCGGCTGCCGCTGGCCGGAACAGCGGCGTGCGGCAGGTGTCCACCACAGCGCCCGCCGCGGGGACGGGGAGGTAATATGCTAGGTACGGCGCTGGTGCTGCTGCGCAGCAGCTTGATGCTGTCCCTCCACCTGGCGGGAGGGATCCAATCCTTTCCCAAGCCGCTGACGGCGGCGGAGGAGCGGATGTATCTGGAGCGGTATGCCAAAGGGGACCTGGAGGCCCGCAACATCCTAATCGAGCGCAACCTCCGCCTGGTGGCCCATATTATGAAGAACGGGCAAAGCAGAAGGAGAGAACCCGCAAACCTTTGTCCAACAAAGGCTTGCGGGTTTAATTAAGGAAAAGCGAAGGGGGCGCATCCCAATGCTGTGGGGCAGAGACCGCGCCCCACCGTGGAGGGCAGGCCGGAGATGGCCATATTTCAATCCACACGCCCCGCGGGGGAGATGACCGGGTGGGAACGGATAGAGGAAACCATAGACCCGATTTCAATCTACGCCCCTGCGAGGGGAGCGACGCTTGCCGCTGTCAGTGGTGGGGAGGCGGGAGACATTTCAATCCACGCTCCCCGCGAGGGGAGCGACCGGACAGTTTCTTTATCATACGATATCCGATTCCATTTCAATCCACGCTCCCCGCGAGGGGAGCGACCTGCCCGGGCTTGATGCTTGGAAATCGGTCAGCAATTTCAATCCACGCTCCCCACGAGGGGAGCGACTTTTCTCAAAATGTTCCGAGATAGAGGCCGAATGATTTCAATCCACGCTCCCCGCGAGGGGAGCGACAGGGACGACATCATATCAGCGATGTCCCTGTATCGATTTCAATCCACGCTCCCCGCGAGGGGAGCGACCAACATTTATGTATTTTTTGCGGACGCTAACAGGAATTTCAATCCACGCTCCCCGTGAGGGGAGCGACCATCAAGGTAAATGGCGCGTCGATGTTAAAATCCATTTCAATCCACGCTCCCCGTGAGGGGAGCGACTTCAACAGGCAACGTCTGGAAAT
>CALWXD010000106.1 GCA_944385425.1 uncultured Oscillospiraceae bacterium
TAAAACAGGCTTTGCAACGATTGAGACGAATAAATACGGGCTATCTCCCATGCTGGCCGGCGAAAAAGTACAGGCCAAAATCTTCTATGACCATGTAGAGTTTTACCACGACCACAGACCGGTTGGACGCTTTCCCAGAAGCTACAAGACCAATGATGAGGTCTACGACTGGACGCAGTATGTGTCCACCCTCTGCAAAAAGCCAGGAGCGATTGAGCATAGGAGGTTCTTATGCAGAAGAAGAAAATTGAGACCGATTTGGTCGCCATCCCCCGGAAAGGGATTTCCCAGGCGATCCAGTTTGGCGATATCCTCTTTGTCTCCGGCCAGGTGGGCGAGGATATCAACGGCAACGTGCCCGAGGGGATCGAGGCCCAGGTGGAGCTGGCCATTACCAACGCCAAGCATATTATCGAGGCCGCCGGCGCCACGCTGGACGACGTCCTTATGTGCCGCTGCTTCCTGCAGACCATGGACGACTTCCAGGGGATGAACAAGGCGTATTTCAAGTTTTTCGGCGACCAGGAGGCCGGCCCCGCCCGCTATACCGTGGTGGCGCCCCCGGTGTCCAAGGAGCTGCTGTTTGAAGTCGCCATGTTTGTGGGGATTCCGAAGAAGTAGGGGATTGTCAAAATGGTGGAAAAGCGGCTTGTGCGCGTCAAACCGCACAGGCCGCTTTTTCTGGGTGCTTAGCGTCTTATGGGATATTTATTTATTATTGTCGCATCCATTATGTACGGCATCGGGCCGACGTTTTCCGCCCTCCTCCAGCAGGAGGGGTGGAACCAGGCGGCGATCCTGTTTATCGGGAACAGCGTTGGGATATGCATCCTGCTGATCCTCATCCGGGCGCGGAAGCTGAGCTTGAAAGTCCGGAAAAACCAGCTTCTGCCGCTGCTGGGCCTGGGGGGGACGAGATGGCGCTGCTGCTGCAGACGGCCTACCGCCACATGCTGGCGGGGCTGTGCACCATGCTCCACTTCGTCTACCCGGTCATCGTCATGGCGGCAATGATCCTGCTGTTCAAAGAGCGGGTGACGGCGCGCAAGGTGGTCTGCATGGCCATGTCGCTGGGGGGCATCGTGCTCATTGTGGGTATCCCAGGGCAGGCGGCGGGGGACAACATGGCCCTCGGCGCGGCTTGCGCGGCGCTGTCCGGCGTGGCCTACGCGGTGTTCGTTGTGGCAAACGACAAGAGCGCCATGGCCCGCCTGGACGCCA
Source organism: uncultured Oscillospiraceae bacterium (assembly GCA_944385425.1). Lineage (GTDB taxonomy): Bacteria > Bacillota > Clostridia > Oscillospirales > Oscillospiraceae > CAJFPI01. The sequence continues at coordinate 1,222 of CALWXD010000106.1, forward strand.
CCGTCTCCACTTTCTATGTCCTGCTGGTGGGCGCGGTGCTTATGGGGCTCTATATGCTGGTCACGGGGGACGTGGCGGTCAATTTCGAGGGGCGCTGTTTGGCCTACGCCTCGGTCTACCCCACCACATCCGTGGTGGGGCTGATCTGCCTGGCCCAGGGCGTCCACCGCATTGGCGCCACCAGAGCGGCCATCATCAACATGCTGGAGCCGGCCGTGTCCATGCTCGTCAGCGTTTTGGTGTTCGGGGGCGAGGAGGTTACCGCCTTTTCCCTGGTCGGCTGCGCCATGATTCTCGCCTCTGTCGTGGTGGTGACGGTGACAAAGGCGGAGGCGGGGGCAGCCCCGCTGCCCCAGGACAGCCAAGGCGGGGGAACAAGCCCATAACGGTTCTGCGGGATTCCGGCGCGGCGCCGGAATCCCGTTTTTCGCTGCGGGGCGCCCTAACAGGGCGCCCCCGCGGATCGCGCCGCTATCCACGATAAAATGTAGCATCAAATACATATAAAATAATGCCACACATTATGGCTCCGGCGCAGGGGGTTCCGCCCCCTGCCGGTAGGCGGTGTATTTCTCCTTGCTGCCCCGCACCAGGGCGGCGGGGTATTTCTTCGCGTTTTTTTCCAGTTTCTCCAGGACGATCTCGTCCAGGTCAAAGCCGTACACGTCCGCCATGGAGATGCAGTAGCACAGCACGTCCGCCAGCTCCTCCCGCACCCGCCCGTCCTGCTCCGGGCAGCGCAGGTCGCCCCCGCTCCACTGGAACAGCTCCAGCAGCTCCGACGCCTCCAGCACAATGGACAGCGCCAGGTCCTTTGGCGTGTGGAACTGTCTCCAGTCCCGCTCGTCCCGAAACCGCAGCACCCTCCGGATGGTCTCCTCTTTCATGGCTTTCCCCTTTCTAATATCTATTGGCCGCCGCCGGCGGTCTCGTGGTAGATCCGGGTCAGCTCCTGCAGCACTTCCGGGTGGCGGAAGTCCTTGTGGTAGAGGATGCTGATCTCCCGGATCATGCTGAGGTTCTCGATGGGCAGCAGCGTCAGCTTGCCCTTGCGCCACTCGTCCATGCAGGCGCTGCGGGCCAGGATGGAGATGCCCAGGTCCTTGCGGATCAGGTCCTTGATGGTGGCGATGTTGTCCACCTCCAGCACCACGTTGAAGTCCGCCAGGGAGAGGCCCAGGCTCTCCAGATGGGAGACAAAGAGGTCCCGGGTGCCGGAGCCCTGGCTGCGGAGGATCATCTTCTCCCGGCGGATGTCGGCCAGGGTCACCATGGTCCGCCGGGCCAGGGGGTTGTTGTTGGACATGGCGCACACCAGGCTGTCCGTGTCCAGCAGCAGCGCGTTGATCCCCGGCTCCTGCAGCCGCCCCTCCACAATGGCCAGATCCAGCTCATAGTTGGACAGCATATCATAAAGATTGTTGATGACATCCGTAACAATGATTATGCTGATGCCGTTGTTGGCGTTGCCGTATTTGGCCAGCACCTCGGCGATGAGATTGCTCTCCGCCGTGCGGGTGATGCCCACCCGGATGGTGGCCATCTGCCGCTCCGCGTCGTGGAGCGCCTGCTGCATACGCTGGTAGAGGGCCTTGATCCGCTTGGCGTAGCGGATGACGATTTCCCCTTCCGGCGTCAGCTTTAGAGCGCCCTTGCTGCGCCGGTAGAAGATCTTGATCTGCAGCTCCTGCTCCAGCAGATTGATGTGGTGGCTGACGGCGGGCTGGGTGAGGGACAGCTCCTCCGCCGCCCGGGTGAAACTGTTCTTCTCGTACACCGTCAGCAGGGTCTCCAGCTTGTTGTCCAGCACGCGTCTCTCCTCCCTTCATAAGGAAAATTTATCGCAAATAAGATTTTCATAATTTGCTTTTATTTGCAATTCAGCATACCATACAGGCAAGGAAAGCGCAAGCAAAATTTTTCAGATGGAGGAAACAGAGATGAGAGCAATGATTCAAACCATTTTATCTCCCCTCAGCACGGAGACCCTGGTGCTGCTGTGCCTGGCGGTGATGCTGCTGGGCGGGTTCCTGCTGACGCGGCTGACCAAGCGCCTGCGCCTGCCCAACGTCAGCGGCTATATCCTGGCCGGCATTCTCATCGGGCCCAGCGTCCTGGGGCTGGTGCCGGCGGAGCTGGTGTCGGACATGGGCTTTCTCAGCGACATCGCCCTGGCATTCATCGCCTTTGGCGTGGGCCGGTTCTTCCGGGCCAAGACCCTCAAGGAGACCGGCTGGTCCGTCCTGGTGATCACGGTGCTGGAGGCGCTGCTGGCGGGGGTACTGGTGTTCGCGGCCATGTTCTGGCTGTTCAAGCTGGACGTGAAGCTGTCCCTGCTGCTGGGGGCCATCGCCACCGCCACCGCCCCGGCCAGCACGGTGATGACCATCAACCAGTACCACGCCCGGGGGGAATTCGTCAACAAGCTGCTGCAGATCGTGGCCCTGGACGACGTGGTGTGCCTGCTGGTGTTCTCCGCCGCCGCCGCGGTGGTCAACGCCATGGAGATCGGCACGGTGTCGGTGAAGAGCGTGGTGCTGCCCATTGTGTACAACCTGGTCTTCATCGGCGCGGGCGCCCTCTTTGGGTTCCTGCTCAGCCGGCTGCTCACCCCCAGCCGCAGCACGGACAACCGCCTCATTTTGACCGTGGCGCTGCTGCTGGCCCTGTCGGGGCTGTGCACCATCTTTGACGTCTCGCCCCTGCTGTCCTGCATGGTGTTCGGCGCGGTGTACATCAACGTGGCCGACGACAAGGAGCTCTACCACCAGCTGAACGTGTTCACCCCGCCCATCATGCTGCTGTTTTTCGTGGTGTCCGGCATGAGCCTGGATCTGAAGGTGCTGGCCAGCTTTGGCCTGGCGGGCGTGGGCTATTTCCTGGTGCGGATTGCCGGGAAGTACCTGGGGGCCTGGCTGGGGTGCTATTTCACGGGGACGGACAAGAGGATCCGCACCTACCTGGGGGCGGCCCTGGTGCCCCAGGCGGGCGTCGCCATCGGCCTTGCCTACCTCTCTCAGCGGATGCTGCCCTCCGCCATTGGCGAGGTGCTGATGAGCATGATCCTGGCGTCCTCCGTGCTCTATGAGCTGATCGGGCCGGCCTGCGCCAAGTTTGCCCTGTTCCGCTCCGGCGCCATCCAGCCCAAGAAGGAGGAGGCAAAGGCGGAGAAGGCCCTGGCGGTGGGGAAGGACAGCCGGGTGAAGGACCACACCGTCCCCTGCCAGCGCAGCCCCATCATTGAGAAGGTCCTGCTGCCCTACCGGGGCGGTGGGGAGCAGCGGCGGCGTTGACAATCCCCTCCCCCTCCGCTATCATGGAGGGGGAGGTGGAAGGATGATCCTTTTGATCGGAGGCCCCGGCTGCACGGGAAAGACCCTGCTGGCCCAGCGGGTGATGGAGCGCTGCGCCGTACCTTATGTCTCGCTGGACCACCTGAAGATGGGGATGATCCGGGGTCTCCCGGGCTGCCCCTTCACCGCCTTGAATCCGGATGCGGATATTGCAGCGCACCTCTGGCCGGTGGCGGAGGCCATGGCCCAGGTGGTCTTGGAGAATGGGCAGCATCTGATTTTAGAGGGCTGCTACATCCCCTATCCAGCCGCCGCGCGGCTGGAGCGGGAGCATCCGGGCCTGGTCCGCGCCGTGTACCTGGCCTTTTCCCGGGAGTACCTGGAGCGGCACTGGGAGGACGGCGTCCTCCGCTGCCGCGACGCCATTGAGCGGCGGCTGTTCCCGGAGGAGCGCACCGTGGAGGAGGCGATCCGGGAGCACCGGGAGACCGTGGAGCAGTGCCGGCGGTGGCGGCTCACCTGCCGGGAGATCAGCGGGGACTACGAGAGGGCCCTCTCGGACATTGCGGCGCACTGCGGCGCCTGGATCCTGGCGGCAAGGAGGAGGGCGCCCGGCGGATAAGCACAGCGCGGCAAGCATTGCTTGCCGCGCTGTTTGATAGGCGCCGCTCCGGCTGGTCCGCGGGGGGCGCTTACTGCATGAGGCCGCACACCAGATCCGTGTAGGCGGAGGGGTCCTCCAGGGGCAGGTCCGCGATGAGGAGGGCCTGGCAGTAGAGGAGCTCCGCGTATTTCTTCGCCAGCTCCTGGTCGCTCTCCACCGCCCGCTTGAGGGCGGCGAAGGCCCCGCTCTCCGGGTTCAGCTCCAGCACCCGCTGGGCGGTCATGCCGGGCATCATCTCCCCGGAGCGGCGGAAGTACTTCTCCATCTCCAGGCTCACCGGCCCGTCGGCGGTCATGCAGACGGGGTGGCTCTTGAGGATCTTGGAGATGCGCACGTCGGAGACCTTGTCCTTTAGGGCGTCCTTTAGGAAGGCGATGACGTCCTTGGCCTCCTCGGCCTTCTCCTCAGCCGCCTTCTTTTCCTCCTCGCTCTCGGGGAGGGCGTCCTCATCGTCGATGGACTTGAGTTTCTTCCCCTCATACTCGCCGATGGTCTGCATGCAGAACTCGTCCACATCCTCGGTGAGGTAGAGGATCTCATACCCCTTGTCCAGGATCCGCTCCGCCTGGGGGAGCTTTGCGAGCTTGCCCGCGTCCTCGCCCACGGCGTAGTAGATGAATTCCTGGCCCTCGGCCATCCGCTCCTTGTACTGGGCGAGGCTGGTGAGCTTGTCGCCCTGGGAGGAGGGGAACATCAGGAGATCCAGCAGCAGGTCCTTGTGGACGCCGTAGTCGGACACCACGCCGTACTTTAGGTTCCGGCCAAAGGCGTGCCAGAATTTCTCATACTTCTCAGCGTCGTCCTTCTGCAGGCGGCTCAGCTCCGACTTGATCCGCTTCTCCAGGTTGGTGGAGATCACCTTCAGCTGCCGGGTGTGCTGCAAAAGCTCCCGGGAGATGTTGAGGGACACGTCCGGCGTATCCACCACGCCCCGGACAAAGCGGAGGTGCTCGGGCAGCAGGTCGGGGCACTTGTCCATGATGAGCACGCCGCTGGAGTAGAGCTGCAGGCCCTTCTCAAAGTCCCGGGTATAGAAGTCGTAGGGGGTGCGGCCGGGGATGAACAGCAGGGCCTTGTAGCTGGCGGCCCCCTCGGCGTCCACGGTGACGGTGGCCAGGGGCTTTTCAAAGTCACCGAACTTGTCCTGGTAGAACTGGTCGTACTCCTCCTGGGTCACGTCCTTCTTGGGCCGCTGCCACAGGGGCACCATGGAGTTGAGGGTGGTGTTCTCCACATAGGTCTCCCACTCCGGCTTGTAGTCGTCCCCGGCGTCCTCCGGTTTCTCCTTCATGCGGGACTTCTCCAGGTCCATGCGGATGGGGTAGCGGATATAGTCGCTGTACTTTTTCACCAGGCGCTGGATGCGGTTTGGATCCAGGTACTGGCTGTACTGCTCCTCCTCCCCGTCCTCCTTGATGTGGAGGACGATGTCGGTGCCGGCGGCGGGACGGTCGCAGGGCTCGATGGTGTACCCGTCGGCGCCGGAGGATTCCCAGCGGCAGGCGGCGTCGCTGCCGTAGGCCCGGGAGATGACGGTGATGTGGTCGGCCACCATGAAGGCGGAGTAGAACCCCACGCCGAACTGGCCGATGATGTCGGTGTCCGCCTTCTCAGCGCCCTCTGCCTTGGCCATGTCCTCCTTGAACTGGAGGGAGCCGCTGCGGGCGATGACGCCCAGGTTGTTCTCCAGCTCCTCCGCCGTCATGCCGATGCCGTTGTCGCTGACGGTGAGGGTCCGCTCCTCCTTGTCAATGCGAAGGTCGATCTTGAAGTCGCTGCGGCTGAGGCCCACGCCGTCGTCGGTGAGGGCCTTGTAGGCCAGCTTGTCCAGGGCGTCGGAGGCGTTGGAGATCAGCTCCCGCAGGAAGATCTCCTTGTGGGTGTAGATGGAGTTGATCATCAGGTCCAGGATCCGCTTGGACTCGGTTTTGAACTGTTTCTTTGCCATAGGATGGCCTCCTGTATTTGAAATTTCTGTTATAAACGAAAGTTAGCACTCAAAATCCTTGAGTGCTAATCCATCATACCGCGATTTGGGGAAATTTGCAAGGGGATTCACAGAAATGTTACAAATGGACAGCGGGAATCGCCGGACCGCCGCAAAAGCACCCTCTGCCGCCGCGGCGGGGCGGAAACGGCGGCTGGGAGCAGGCTTGTACAAAATGCTGTAACAATCTGACAAAATTTAGCAGGTTCGACAAAAATAGAATTTTCCCGACAAACCACTTGAAATAATCGGGGTAGTCTGCTACAATGGCGCTACCCCGATAAAAACGGTAAATATATCGGGGCGAGAAGACTGCGAGAAAGAGGGTGCCGTAATGACCACCGTTACATCCCAAAACCTGTTGGACGTAATAAAGGCGTACTTCGCCTCCCTGGGGCTGGAGGCGGAGGCTGGCAGTTATCTCACCGCCAGAAATTTTGTGGAGGGGCTGGTGCTCAAGCTGCCGGCCGTCTGCCTGGTTCCGGGCAATAAGCCCGACCACTCCCGCAGCAAGCAGACCCACATCCATGTGACGGGGAATAACCGGTATTTTTTCTTCCCCGCCGCCGAAGTAAACCGCGCGGCCGCGTCCTCGGCGGACCAGCCCCAGGACCTGCTGGTATCGGAACAGAATATCGCCGCGCTGCGGGGCAGGGCGGTGACGGGGCCGGGGCTCTCCCTCCGCCCCTCCCACACCATGAAAAAGATCGCCTGCCGGGCCGCCCAGGAGACCCAGGTGCAGATCAGCAAGCTGCGCGCAGACGGGCGGACGTTTATCGACCTGCGCAACAGCCTCTATGAAAACGACCTGCTGGTCTTCCTCAAGCAGCGCACCGGCAGCGCTATGTTCGCCGTGGGGATCCCCCGGAGCTTTTATGAGGACAGGTATGTCTTCCAAAGCGACGTCTATACCGGGCTGGAGAGCAGGGGGGCCGTCACGGTGAGGAACGCGCTGGCCGCCGTCATGGAGGAATACGGCGGCGCCGCCGTCGTGGACAGCGACGACGCCATCTCGGACGCGGTCTACCAGGAGCTGGTGGCCGCCGCCCCCCGGCCGGGGGAGATCGCCGACCTCCCGGTGCCCTACCTCCCGGCCCACCCGGAGGGGCGGAACACCCGCACCACCCGTCCGCCGACCAACCCGGTCCTAGGGCGGGCGGCCTTGATCCAGTGCGGCTACCGCTGCGCGGCAGACGGCGGGCACGCCACCTTCCTTAGGAAGAGCGGGGAGCGGTATCTGGAGGTGCACCACCTGGTCCCGCTGGAGTGGCAGGAGGCCTTCCTCTATCAGCTGGATGTGCCGGCCAACCTGGTCCCCCTGTGCCCGCTCTGCCACAGGCTGCTCCACTACGGCCGGATGGAGGAGAAGATCCCCATCTTAACCCGGCTCTATGAAGCGCGGCGGGAGCGCCTGCTGGCCAGCGGCATCTCCATTACGCTGGAGGAGCTGCTGCGGTTTTACGAGTAAAAGTCGCGGGGCGCGGCCAAAGGCCGCGCCCCGTGGTCTAGGCTTGCAGCTGTTCCCGGATCGCCCGGGCAATGATCCTCCCCAGCAGAGGGGGGACGGAGTTTCCAATCTGCATAAAGGTCTTTGTGTAAGGGCCGCGGAAAAAATAGTCGTCTGGATAGGACTGGACGCGGGCGGCCTCCCGGGGCGTCAGCCCGCGGGCCTGGGTGGGGTGGATATACATGTTGCAGTCAAATTTCATGTGGGCGGTGATGGTTTTGCACACCTTGTCCGGCTCCAGCTTGAAGTATTTGTCCTTAAAAATGTGGTTGCGCCGGGCATAGGGCATAATATCCGCGATTTTGGGGTCGTCGGACCGGTCGCCCGGGTGGAGGCGGCCAAAGATTTCGATGTCCCTGTCGTTGTTATACCGCGCCTTGTGGTTCAGCACAAAGGGGATCCGCCGCCCCTGGTTGATGGTGTCGAGGTACCGGTTGCTCTGGCCGGCGGAGCGGTCGATCACCCGGCCGCACAGGTCGTTTTCCGCGGATGTGGCGTTTTTGATCCGGCTGGCCTGCAGGGGGCGCAAGCCGTAGAGGGCGTCGGCGAGGACCGGGCGCGGCAGCGCCTGGCAGATGGCGTCCATCCGCCGGAAGACGGCGTCGTTGTCGCGGCCGATCCGGTTCCCAATGAAAATCAGCCGCTCCCGGTTTTGCGGGACGCCGCAGTCCTTGGCGTTGAGCACTTTTGCCGATACCGTATAGCCCGCCCGCTCAAAATCCTCCGCCACCTGCCGGGCCAGGGACAGCATCCCCTTCACGTTTTCCATGACGAAAAAGCGGGGGCGGATGGCCTCCAGCGCCTGGATGTAGCGCTGGTACAGGCGGTTCCGGGGGTCGTCTATCAGCCGCTGGCGGTTTGCCATGCTGAAGCCCTGGCAGGGCGGACCGCCCACCAGTACATCAATTTCCCCCGGCGGGATCAGCCGCGTAATATGGGGGGCGATGGCATGGATATCCGCCAAAAGGATCTGCCGCCGGGGGACTTCTGGGTGGTTATGGGCATAGGTGTCAATGCAGCAGGGCTCGATATCGTTGGCGAAAGCGATGGAGAACCCCTCCTGGGAAAACCCGAGGGAGAGCCCGCCGGCGCCGCAAAACAGGTCCACAATCCGCGGGGCGCCGGCGCCGCGGGCGCGCTGGGCGTCGGAGATATAGGTGTTGCAGTATTTTTGGACGGGGCAGGCGCCGCAGCCCTCCCGCCCGCCGCACCAGGCGGCCAGGCGGCGGACGGCGTCCAGGAAGGCCCCCTCCCGCGCCGCCTCTTTCCGGACGCAGGCGGCCCGCGCCATCAGATAGGGGTCGTCCACCGGCTGCGTAAGCCTTGCGAGGCACCGGCTCGGGTCGGCGGCCGCCGTTTCCCCCGCCGCGCCAATGAGAGCGGCCATTTCACCTAAGTCGTTGCGATACTCCATTACTGCCATTCTCCCAATGCCTGCAAAGTGTTTTTTACCTCCAGCGCCACGGCCTTCGCCACATTCACCGTGACGGCGTTCCCAAACTGCTTGTACGCCTGGGCGTCCGACACGGGGATTTTGAACGCGTCGTCAAACCCCTGCAGCCGGGCGCACTCCCTGGGGGTCAAGCGGCGGATGCGCCCATTCTGCGTCACATAGTTGTCCTGGCAGGCGCGGTGCATTTTTGCCATGGTGGCGCACAGCGGCCGCGCCACGGGAAGGTCGATCTCCGACTTGGCGCAGTACCCCCCGGTGCCGTTGGAGAGGATGGTGGGGAGGATTCGCGCGGAGAGGAAGTATTTTTCCGGTACGTTTGTTTCCAGCAGGTCGGGCAGCCTCCGCTCCAGCGTTACCGCGCCGGGGGGGTGGAAAACCGCCTGGTGGTTGGCAAAACAGACGATAAACGTCCGGTTGCGCGTCTGGGGGACGCCGTAATCCGCGGAATTGAGCACCATGGAATACATTTTATACCCCAGGTCCCTCTCCAGGATGCCGGAGATAACGGCAAAGGTCCGCCCGCGGTTGTGGGTGCGGAGGGAGCGGACGTTCTCCAGGATGACGGCCCGGGGCTGTTTGCCGGCGGCAAGCTTGGCGTGGATAATTTCCGCGATTTTGAAAAACAGCGTGCCCCTGGCGTCCTCAAAGCCGCGCTCGCTGCCCATCATGCTGAAGGGCTGGCAGGGGAAACCGCCCAGCAGCACGCCGTGGTCCGGGATGGCCCCCATGCCGATGGCGTTGATATCGCACAGCGTGATGGGGACTTCGAAATTTGCCCGGTAGGTCTGCACGGCGAACTTATCCCAGTCGTTTGCCCAGATGACATCGTACCCCGCCTGCTCAAATCCCAGGTCCAGTCCGCCGATGCCGCTGAAAAGAGAGACGGTTTTCATGGATTGACACCTCTATCCTGCGTTTGCGTGACTTTGCGCCTCCACGGGGACAGGGCGGCGGCGCCGCAAAAGAAAAGCGCATGGGGCAGAACGTCACGCATGCACAAACCTTCACCCATGAAGTTTTTAACGCCTCGAAGCCCGGCCCTGCCAGACTACTAACCACTTAGATGGGTATAGTATAGCAGAATTTTACCGCACTGTAAAGAACGGTTTCGCTCGCCCCGCCAAAGGGGGCGCTTTCAGAGGGGCCCAGGCCGCCCGGCGGGATAAAGAAAGCGGGAGGATAGGGTCCTATCCTCCCGCGTCTGGGAATCTGTGGTGTTATGCCTTCCTGTGGGCTTCGATGCGCCGGTAGATCAAGACGCCCAGGCCGCTGACGGCCAGGGTGCCGGCAAAGACCAGCACGGCGAAGAGGTAGTTCTGCTCCCCCATGAGGCTGCCGCCGGCGGTGGAGGTGACCACGGAGGGGATCCGGGCCACGGTGGCGATGAGGAGCCACTTGGAGAGCTTGATATCCGTCAGCCCCGCCGCATAGGACAGCAGGTCCTTGGGCGTGCCGGGGATGAAGAGGATGAGGAAGATCAGCAGGTCCCGCCGGGGGCTCTGGTGGAGGAATTTGAGGGACTGGATCTTCTCCCGGGAGAAAAACACCTCCACCAGCAGCATCCCGAACCGGCGCACCAGCAGGAACACCAGGGCGCTGCCGATGAGGATGCTCACAAGGCACAGCGCCGTCCCCTCCCAGAAACCGAAGGCGTACCCCGCGCCGATCTCCAGGGGCTCGCCGGGGATGAAGGCCACCACGATCTGGAGGACCGACATGCCGATGAAGGCCAGCTCCCCCCAGAGGCCGTGGCCGTCCACCCAGGCGCGGAACAGCTCCGGCTCCTCCACAAAGCGGACCATGGGCCGGCCGACGCACCAGGTCACCACGGCCATCAGCGCCAGGAAAATAAAAAACGCGCCGGCGGCCAGCAGCCTGCGCCGCCGCTCGCGGCCGGAGGGGGTTAGGGACAAGGGGCATCCATCCTTTGCAAGGGGCTCCGCCCCGATGGGGCGGGCGGGGAATTTTCCTCATTATACTATAGCGGGGGCCGGGGGGCAAGGCGCGGCGGCAGGCTTAACAGTATTTTTACAAATTTCCCCACCTCTCCCCAGGAGAAAAAGCACCAAACGCCGGGGAGAAAATTTGGCGCCAGCGCCGAACCTGCCGGCGGGGGCGTTGACAAGGGAGGGGCGGCTTGGTATCATGTTTGGGACTGCCTGCGGGCAGCGTGTGCAAAATAAGGAAGGCGGGACGACGACGATGAAACGCGGCAGCGGCATTTTGCTGCATATTTCCTCCCTCCCCTCCCCCCACGGGATCGGGACGCTGGGGCGGGCGGCCTATGACTTTGCCGACCGGCTGAAGGCGGCGGGACAGCGCTACTGGCAGGTGCTGCCCCTGGGCCCCACCAGCTATGGCGACAGCCCCTATCAGAGCTTTTCCTCCTTTGCCGGCAACCCCTATTTTATTGACCTGGAGCTGCTGGCGGAGGACGGGCTTTTGACCCCGGCGGAGCTGGAGGGGATCTCCTGGGGGGACGACCCGGAGCAGGTGGACTACGGCGCCATCTATCAAAACCGGTTTCCCGTGCTGCGCCGGGCCTATGAGCGGGGCTGGCAGCGGGACCGGGCGGCGGTGGAGGCCTTTGCCGAGGGGCGGACCTGGCTGCAGGACTACGCCCTCTTCATGGCCCTCAAGGGCCACTTCGGCATGGAGAGCTGGATCCGCTGGCCGGACCGGGCCATCCGCCTAAGGGAGCCGGAGGCGGTGGTGCGCTACCGGAAACTGCTGGCGGAGGACGTGCAGTTCTACACCTATTTGCAGTACCTCTTTTTCCGCCAGTGGTCGGCGCTGAAGGCCTACATCAACGGCCTTGGCATCCGGCTCATCGGCGATGTGCCCATCTATGTGGCCCTGGACAGCGCGGACGTCTGGTCCGAGCCCCAGTTTTTCCAGCTGGACAGCGAGAACCGGCCGGTGGAGGTCTCTGGCGTGCCGCCGGACTACTTCTGCGCCGACGGGCAGCTGTGGGGGAACCCCCTGTACGACTACGAGCGCATGCGCGCCGACGGCTACGGCTGGTGGATCCGCCGCATGGACGGGGTGCGCCAGCTGTTTGACGTGGTCCGGTTCGACCACTTCCGGGGCCTGGAGAGCTACTGGGCGGTGCCCTACGGGGACAAGACCGCACGCAACGGCCGGTGGCGGAAGGGGCCGGGGCTGGAGCTGGTCCGGGTGCTCACCAGCTGGTTCGGGGACCTGGAGCTGATCGCGGAGGACCTGGGCTTTTTGACGCCGGCGGTCCACCAGCTGCTGGCGGAGAGCGGCCTTCCCGGGATGAAGGTGCTGGAGTTTGCCTTCGACCCCCGGGAGCCCAGCAGCTACCTGCCCCACACCTACGGGCGCAACTGCGTGTGCTATGTGGGGACCCATGACAACGAGACCCTGGTCCAGTGGGAGGAGACCGTGGACCGGGAGCACATCCGCTTTGCCCGGGAGTACCTGGGCCTCGCGCCCCGGCAGAAGCTGAACCAGGCCATGATCCGCGCGGGGATGCAGAGCGTGGCGGACCTGTTTATCGTCCCCATGCAGGACCTGCTGGAGCTGGGGGCCCGGGCGCGGATGAACGCCCCGGGCACCGACTGGGGCAACTGGCGCTGGCGGATGCTGCCCGGCGCCTTTGACGAGGCCCTCTGCCGCCGGCTGGGGCGCTGGACGGAGATCTACGGCCGCGCCGCCGCTCCGGAGGCGTCTGCCCCGGCGGCGGGAAGGGAGCCTGCCGGGCCGCTGGGAGAAAGCGGCGTTTGACAAACAGGCCGCCGGGGGGTATGATAGTCTCTGCGAAATATGGGGGAAACGGGCGCGGCAGCGCCCGTTTCCCGGGAAAGAAGGGCGGACATTGACGCTGCGTCATACGGATATTGCTGTTGAAAAGGAGGGAAAGCGGGGGCGCCTGCCGCGGCTTTGCTGGCAGGAGCTTGGCAGGACCGCGCTCCTGCTGCTGGGACCGCTGGCGGCGGCGGCCGCCTGCCAGGTGGTGTCGCTGCAGAGCTGGGAGGAGGCCAGCCGGTGGCTGGGCGGCCACGCCGCCGCCGTGGCCGCCGTGTGGGGCCTCCTCAGCTGCGCCCTGTGGCTGGTGTACGGCCTTACGCGCCTCGCCTCCCTCTCCCTCCTGCTGACGGAGGCGGTCCCCCTGGCGCTGACGCTGGTGAGCTACTATAAGACCGCCATCAACGGCGAGCCGCTGATGCTGACGGACTTCGCCCTGGCGGGGGACTTCGGCGGCGTGGCGGGCTTTGCCATGGACCGCATCGCCATCTCAGACGCCACCTGGGGGGCCCTGGCCCTGGCGGCGGCGCCGGTGCTCCTGGCGCTGGTGCTGGATTTCCTGCCCCGCCGCCTCTCCCTGCGGGGGGGCATGGTCCGGGCAGGGGTGGCGCTGCTGGTCTTTGGCATCTCCGCCGTCACCTGGCTGGAGCCCTTCTGCGCCGCCCAGTATGAGGCCCACCCCACCCAGGTGGACCGGGACGCCGCCTGCGGCGTGCCGCTGAGCCTGCTGTCCACGGCCCTGGGGGCCCGGGCCGCCGGGTCGGAGGCCTACAGCGAGCTTCGGATGCAGCGGCTGCTGCAGGAGATGGAGGGGGATCTGGCGGACCAGGAGGCGGAGCGGGGGGCGGCCAGGACGCCCCACATCATCTTTATTATGAACGAGAGCTTTATGGATGTGACCCGCCTGCCAAACGTCACGTTCTCCGAGGACCCCCTGGCCAACTACCACGCCCTGGCGGAGACCGCCCAGTCCGGCCGGTTTTACAGCATTACCACCGGCGGCGGCACCGGCTGGGTGGAGATGGAGAGCTTTATGGGCGTCCCCACCGCCATGATCGACCCCAACCGCGCCAACACGGAGCTGGAGGCGGAGGAGTACGAGGCCCTGCCCTCCTATGTGAAGGTGCTGAAGGCCAACGGCTACCAGGCCATCGGTTTCCACGCCCATACCAACGCCCTCTACAACCGGGATGCCAACTTCCCCCGCATCGGCTTTGACGAGATGCTCTTCATGGAGGCCTACCAGCAGCAGGCCACCTACGAGGGGCTGTACTTTGACGACGACTCCACCGCCAACGTGCTGATTTCCCTGTTCGAGGAGAACCGGGAGGGGCCCCTGTACCTCTACGCCATGACCATGCAGAACCACCAGCCCTACTACGGCGGGCGCTACACGGCGGACCGGCTGGAGGTGACTAGCGACCGCCTCAGCGGGGATGACCTGGCGGTGCTGCAGTGCTACGTCAACGGCATCTATGACGCCGACCGGATGCTGGGCAAGCTCACAGACTACTTCTCCCAGGTGGACGAGCCGGTGCTGCTGGTCTTTGCCGGGGACCACACCGCCAGCATGTACCTCTCCGACGACCAGTCGGTCTACTCCGCCCTGGGCTACGTCTCCGCCCCTACAGCGGCGGGGTGGACGGCGGAGGACTACCAGAGGATGCTCTCCACGGACTACCTCATCTGGGCCAACTTCGACCTGGGGGAGACCGCCGGGACCCGGCGGGACCTCAGCGCCTCCTTTATGGCCGCGGAGCTCCTGGCCCTGGCCGGGGTGGACAACACGCCCTACTACGCCTGGCTCCGCGAGACCGGCCGCGGCCTCATGACCTACCGCTCCGGCAATGTGCTGGTGGATGCGGCGGGGAACCGGACGGCGGACCTGGGGGAGGAGGCCGATACCTTCTACACCGCCTGGCAGGACACGGTGTACGACATGCTCCAGGGGGAGGGGTATGTGGCCGGCCGGGTGAACCAGGTCCACCGGACAGCGGACGAGTGAATGCATATTTCCAAAAAATATACATATTCAGCGGCGGACCGGGCAGGCCGGCGCGGGCGGCGAAAAATTTTTCACTTATGACAAAATAGTACACGGACAGCCGGGGAATATTCTGGGCAAATTTGGTCATATTGCCAATTGAATATGAATATTTATGCAGATATAATACGGGTTACAACACAGCCCCCACGGGGCGGAAAGGATGAGAAGAGGATGAAGAAGTTTTTTGCGCTGATTCTGGCCGTATCCATGCTGGGCGCGCTGCTCACCGCCTGCGGCGGCAGCGAGGATGTGACGCTGAAGATCCTGGATACCGAGTACAAAGAGGAGGACTACGCCATCGCCGTGGCCAAGGAGAACACGGAGCTGCTGGATAAGCTCAACGAGGCCCTGGCCGCCCTGAAGGCCGACGGCACCACCCAGGCCATTGTGGACAAGTACATCTCTGGCGTGGAGCACGACCTAACCTTCCAGCAGGACGCGGAGGGCAAGGAGGAGCTGGTGATGGCCACCAACGCCCAGTTCCCGCCCTATGAGTACTACGAGGGCGAGGACATCGTGGGCATCGACGCGGAGATGGCCGCCGCCATTGCCGACTACCTGGATATGAAGCTGGTCATTGACGACATGGACTTTGACGCCACCATTACCGCCGTGCAGACCGGCAAGGCGGACATGGTGATGGCGGGCCTCACCGTGACGCCGGACCGGCAGGAGAGCGTGAACTTCACCGACAGCTACGCCACCGGCATCCAGGTGGTCATCGTCCCCGAGGGCTCCCCCATCGAGACGGTGGACGACCTGCTGGACCCCGAGGCGGAGTATATTGCCGGCGTGCAGAAGGGTACCACCGGCGACACCTACCTGTCCTACGGCTATGAGGACGGCGGCATCACCGAGGAGCGGGTGCAGAAGTACCCCGCCGGCGCCGACGCCATCCAGGCCCTAATCACCGGTAAGGTGGACTGCGTGGTCATCGACAACGAGCCGGCCAAGGCCTTTGTGGAGGCCAACAACGGCTGATTGCCGCGGAGAAACAGGTTAAGACAATTAGGGGCGGCCCCTTGCCGCCCCTAATTGAGATGTAAGGAGGGAGGAGCGCGCCGTGGGCTGGTTTACACAGCTGCAGGCCAATCTGGCCGGCTGGTTCGCCGATTTGAAGGCGGAATTTGTTTTGAACTTTATTGAGGAGGACCGGTGGCGGTTTTTGGTCACCGGCCTTGGCAACACCCTGCGGATCACCTTTTTCGCGGTGCTGCTGGGCATTGCCCTGGGCGTGGTGGTGGCCATTGTCCGCGCCAGCTATGACAAGACCATCCAGGAGATGCGGCCCGGCCCGGGGCGGTTTCTCCTAAAGCTTGGCAACTTTGTCTGCAAGATCTACCTCACCGTGATCCGGGGCACGCCTGTGGTGGTGCAGCTGATGATCATGTACTACATCATCTTCGCCACCTCCCGCAACAGCCTAATGGTGGCGGTGCTGGCCTTCGGCATCAACTCCGGCGCCTATGTGGCGGAGATCTTCCGTTCGGGCATCATGTCCATTGACCCCGGCCAGTTTGAGGCCGGGCGGTCCCTGGGCTTTAACTATGTGCAGACCATGCGCTACATCATCATCCCCCAGGCGTTCAAGAACGTCCTGCCCGCGCTGGCCAACGAGTTTATCGTGCTGCTGAAGGAGACCTCCGTGGCGGGCTACGTCACCATCCGGGACCTCACCATGGGCGGCGACATCATCCGCAGCGGGACCTACTCCGCCTTTATGCCGCTGATCGCGGTGGCGCTGATCTACTTGACGCTGGTGATTTTCTTCACCTGGCTTGTGGGCAAACTGGAGAGGAGGCTGAGAAGCAGTGAGCGGTAACGACGTTCTGATCCGCGTGGAGGGGCTGCAGAAGTGGTTCAAGGGCGGGGAGATCAAGGCCCTGGACGGCATCGACTGCGAGATCCGGAGAGGGGAAGTGGTGGTGGTCATCGGCCCCTCCGGCTCCGGCAAGTCCACATTCCTGCGCTGCCTCAACCTGCTGGAGCACCCCACCGGGGGGACCATCACCTTCGACGGGGTGGACATCACCGACCCCAGGGTGGACATCAACCGCCACCGGCAGAAGATGGGGATGGTGTTCCAGCACTTCAACCTCTTCCCCCACATGACCATCCTGGAGAATATGACCCTGGCCCCCATGAAACTGCTGAAAAAGAGCAGGGAGGAGGCGGAGCAGAAGGCCATGGCCCTGCTGGAGCGGGTGGGCCTTGCCGACCGGTCCGGCGCCTATCCCAGCCAGCTCTCCGGCGGGCAGAAGCAGCGCATCGCCATTGTCCGGGCCCTGTGCATGGACCCGGAGGTGATGCTCTTTGACGAGCCCACCAGCGCCCTGGACCCGGAGATGGTGGGCGAGGTGCTGGAGGTGATGAAGGAGCTGGCTCGGGAGGGGATGACCATGGCGGTGGTGACCCATGAGATGGGCTTTGCCCGGGAGGTGGGCACCAGGGTGCTGTTCATGGATGAGGGGAAGCTCCTGGAGCAGGGGACGCCGGCGGCGCTCTTCGGGAGCCCCCAAAACCCCCGGCTCAAGGATTTCCTGGGGAAGGTCCTGCAGTAGAGAGCCGCCGAAGACAGAGGGGGCCGCGCCTGCCGCGGCCCCCCTTTCGCATCCCGCTTTTCCTGCCGCCGGGGACGCCGTCCCCGGCGGCAGCTTGCAATCTGCCCCGCCGTCGGGTATAATACAGGGGTACGCCCCCGCGGCGGGGCGGAATATCCAAGGAAACGGGCGGACAGACAGTATGCAGTATCGTATTTTGGCAATCGGGGATGTGGTGGGGGAGAATGGGCTGGCCCACCTCCGGCGCCACCTGCGCCCCCTGCAGAAACTGAAGGGGATCGGTTTTACCGTGGTCAACGGGGAGAACATCTCCGGCGTGGGGCTGACGCCCCAGCAGGCCAGGGACCTGTACGACGCCGGGGCGGACATGGTGACCCTGGGCAACCACGCCTTCCACCGGCCCCAGATCACCCGGCTGCTGGACGAGGCGCCCTGGATTCTGCGCCCGGCCAACTTTACCGGCCGCGCCCCCGGCAGGGGGTACGCCGTGTGGGACGGCGGCGGGGTGCAGATCGCCGTGATGAACCTCATCGGCCGCTGCGGCCTGGACTTCAACGCCGACAACCCCTTTTTCACCGCCGACCGGCTGCTGCGGCAGGACAGGCCCACCTTTACCCTGGTGGATTTCCACGCCGAGGCCACCAGCGAAAAGCTGGCCATGGGCTATTACCTGGACGGACGGGTCTCCGCCGTGTGGGGGACCCACACCCACGTCCCCACCGCCGACGAGCAGGTGCTGGAGGGGGGGACGGGGTATCTCACGGACCTGGGCATGACCGGGCCGATCCGCTCCGTGCTGGGCATCCGGCCGGAGCAGAGCATTGAGACATTTTTGGGCGGCCTTCCCGGCCGGTACCAGGTGGCGGATGGCCCCTGCTGCATGCAGGGGGCGGTGTTTACCCTGGAGACGGAGACGGGGCTGTGCACCGCCGTGGAGCGGATCGACATCCGCTGAGAGAGGCATTTACAGAGAAAAAGAGAAAGGAAGAAGAGAAAATGTCCATTGAAAAAGTGCGGGAATACCTCCGCGGCGAGGGAATGGAGGACCGGATCCGGGAGTTTGCCGTCTCCAGCGCCACGGTGGAGCTGGCGGCCCAGGCCGCCGGCGTGGAGCCGGCCCGCATCGCCAAGACCCTCAGCTTTAAGCTGGGGGACCGGGTGCTGCTGGTGGTGGCGGCGGGGGACGCCAAGGTGGACAACACCCGCTACAAAAACACCTTCGGCGGCAAGGCCAAGATGCTGACACCGGACGAGGCGGTGGCCCTGGTGGGCCACGCGGTGGGCGGCGTGTGCCCCTTCGCGGTGAACGACGGGGTGGAGGTCTATCTGGACGAGTCCCTCCGCCGGTTTGACGCGGTCTACCCCGCCGCGGGGAACGCCAGCAGCGCGGTGCGCCTAAGCTGCGAGGAGCTGGAGCGGCTGTCCCGCTGCCGGGAGTGGGTGGACGTGTGCAAGGCCTGGCGGCCGGAGGAGGCGCGGTAGGCCATGCGGATTTTGCACGGGGCGGACTTCCATCTGGACAGCCCCTTCCACAGCCTCCCGCCGGAGAAGGCGAAGGAGCGCCGCCGGGAGAGCCGGGAGCTCCTGGAGGACCTGGCCGCCTGCGCCGGCCGCTGCCGGGCGGACGCGGTGCTCCTCAGCGGGGACCTCTTTGACGGGGACCGGGTCTACCGGGAGACGGTGGAGGCCCTGGCGGCGGCCCTGGGGCGCATTTGCTGCCCGGTGTTCCTCGCCCCGGGCAACCACGACCCCTACCATGGCCGCAGCCCCTACCGCCAGGTGGACTGGCCGGGGAACGTCCATATTTTCTCCTCCGCCGCCGTCAGCCGGGTGGAGCTGGCGGGGGGCGTGGTCTACGGCGCGGCCTTCACCGCAGCGGAGCAGGGGGAGAGCCTGCTGCGGGGCTTTGCCGCCCCGCCGTCAGACAAGCCCCAGGTCATGTGCCTCCACGCCGACCTCCGTCCCGGCCCCTACAACCCCATCACCCGGGAGGAGATCGCCGCCAGCGGCCTGGATTATCTGGCCCTGGGCCATATCCACCAGCGCCGGGCGTTTCAAGAGGGGGGCACCTTCTGCGCCTACCCCGGCTGCCCGGAGGGGCGGGGGTTCGACGAGCTGGGGGAGAAGGGGGTGCTGCTGGCGGAGGTGGAGCCGGGGAAGGTCCGGACGGAGTTCATCCCCCTGTGCAGCCGGCGCTACGAGGTGGTGGAGGCGGACGTCACCGGCGGGGATCCCCGGCAGCGGATCGAGGCGGCGGTGGAGCCCTTTTCTGAGCGGGACATCCTCCGCGTGCTCCTCACCGGGGAGGCGGGGGAGGGCGGGGTGGACCTGGCGGCCCTGGAGACGGCTTTTGGCCCCCGGTTCTACCACCTGGAGCTCCAGGACCACACCCGGCCCGGGGAGGACCTGTGGAGCCGGGCGGGGGAGGACAGCCTCCGGGGCCTGTTCCTCCAGGAGCTGCGCCGGCAGTACGACGGGACAGCCGACGAGGCGGAGCGGGGGCAGCTTGCCCGGGCCGCCCGGCTGGGCCTTGCGGCCCTGGACGGCAGGGACCTTTAAGTGCGGAAAAAGCGGGGGACGGCATCGGCCGTCCCCCGCTTAACTGCCGGAAAGGGCTGAATTGCGGGACATTTGCTACCATTCGGGGCGGGTGCTGTCCCCGCCGGCTCCCCCCGCCCCCTGGCGGTTGGCAAGGGCCAGGCACAGCGCCGCCAGCCCCAGCGCCGCCGTGATGGCCGCCCCCACGGCGGAGAAAAAGTCCAGCCCCAGCAGCAGGGGCAGGAGAGAGAACGCCGCGCCCAGGATGTCCAGCACAAAGAGGGCGTTGCCCAGCCTTGGCCGGGGGCGGAACAGCTGCACCAGGGCCAGGAGCAGCAGAATGACGGTCAGCACCCCGGTGAGCAGGGGGAAGAAGTTGGCGTAGCCGAAGGGGGTGAGGCTGAAATAGGAAAAGGTCTCCCGAAAGCGGCCGATGGTGCCGTCCTCCGCCATGCGGGCAAAGTTCAGCACCGCCCCCCAGGGCGTCAGCTCCAGGGCGAAGGCCGCCAAAAGGCAGAGCACCGTCCCCGCCCGGGCCGCGGCGGGGGAGAGGAGACGGTCCAGATGGAAACGCGGCAGACGGGGGAGACGGACATAGCGAACGGCCGCCGCCAGGGCCAAAAGCCCCGCCCCCGTTAGCCTTAGGCCCCAGGTGCGCCCGGCCATGAAGAGGGGCGTCAGCAGCAAAAATACCCCCGCCACGCTTAGGAGCACCGCGGCGGTCCGCCGCCCCATGCCCCGGGCGTAGCGCAGCGCCTCCAGGAGCGTGCCGTCGCTGCGGTCCGCCTTCTCCGCCTCCGTCAGCGGCTCACCAGCCAAAAGCTCGGTGACCGACGTGCCCAGGGCCGCCGCCAGCGGCTCCAGCAGCCCCACGTCGGGGAACCCCCGCCCCGTCTCCCAGCGGCTCACCGCCTTGTCCGTGACGCCCAGCTTCTCCGCCAGCTCCGCCTGGGTGAGGCCCTGCTGTTTTCGCAGCAGGGCGATGAAAAGCCCTGTCTTCCTGGTGTCCATTTGCGTCCCTCCCGTCGTTTGGATGCCATCAGTCTATCAGCTGGGGGCGTTCCTGTCACCCTATGGAGCGTAGAGAGGGGCGCTTACCGCCCCGCGGGCGGGTGCTGGGCCATATACGCCTCTAAGATCCGGGCCGCGCCGCCCACAAGCCGGGCGCAGGGCCGGTCGGCGTAGTAGGCCGCCGTCCGTTTCTCCGGCACGGGGGGCTCCGCCCCCTCCCGGCCCAGCAGCTCCCGGCAGATCATGGTGCCAAATTCCGCCTTGAACTGCCCGGCCAGGGCCTGGACCAGGGCGTAGAGTTCGGCTTTCGCCCCGTCGTCGCCGGGGGAGGCGTAGCCGTAGAGGGCGCCGGCGGCCATCAGCATGCCGCTGACCGCCCCGCACACCTCCCGCAGCCGGCCCATGCCGCCCCCAAAGGCGGAGGAGAGCCGGGCGGCCGGCTCCGCCTCCACGCCGATGTCGGGGGCGAAGGCCAGGAACACCGACTGGGCGCAGTTGTAGCCGTCTAAGAAGTATTGTACCGCCTGTTCCTCTCTGGTCATCCCCAATTCCCTCCTGCAGCCGAGGCCGGCGGCCATAGGGCCGCCGGTCTCGGCAGATATGGTGGTTTTATGGTAGCACATCGGGAGAGGGATTGCAATCATCAGAAGGACGCCAGGATCTCCTCCATCAGCGCCGTGTCCGCCGCGTCCACGATAAAGATGTTGTAGTAGACGCCCTCGTGGATAAAGTAGGCGTCACAGCTGGGCCGCTCACCGGTGGTGAGGTACACCAGGGCCCCGTCGCCGCTGCCGGTGGTCATCTCCAGCTGCTGGATGGACAGGTCCCCCTCGCCCAGGAATGCGCCGGTCTCGTAGCCTCTGCCGCCCTCAGCGTCGATATTGACGTGGATCATGATGTCATATCCGTCCAGGGTGTACACCGTGGAGAGGGATGCGTAGTCTCCGGTCACAAAGACATCGAAGTCCCGGTGCTCCCCTGCGGCCAAGACGCTGCTCTCCGCCGCCAGGGGGATGTCCTCCCCGATGAAGTCCGCCGCCTCCTCCCAGGTGCTGAAGGAGGGGATATCCAGGGTGACGACCTCGGCCTTCGTTCCTTCGGCGGCATAGTCCGCCGGGCGGGTGTCCAGCACGGGCATCCCGTTTTCCATATAGTCCTGCACCGTCTCGCTGAACTGGGAGACAGGGAACTTGGTGGTTTCCATGGCCATCAGGCCGTAGCGGTTGGTATCCTCACTGTTTTCCAGGTACAGCAGCTGAAAGCCAAACAGCTTTTCCGCCGCCAGCACCCCCACGGTCAGCACCAGGCAGGCCGCCGCGGCCACAGCCGCGATCCGCAGCGCTCTGCGGCGGCGGGGACGGGGCAGGTCCGCCGCCTCGATGAGATCGGGGGCCAGGTGCTCCATGGCCTCCCACATGGTCTCCTTATTCATGCCATAGTTCCTCCTTCATCAGATAGTTTTTTAGTTGTTTTCGCAGGCGGAAGAGGGCGCTCTTGGTCTTGCTGACGCTCCAGCCCATCCGCAGCGCCACCGCCTCCAGGCTGTCGGCGTACCAGTAGCGGCGGAGGAAGGCGGTGCGGACCTCCGGGCGCTGGGCGCGGAGGAAGGCCGAGACGGCCTCCCCCAGGGCCCTGGCCTCTATGGCCCCGTCCACGCTCCCCCGGTCCGGCAGGGCCTCCGACAGTTCCTCCCGCAGGGCGTCCACGGCGGCGTTCTGCCGGCGCCGCCTAAGGGCGGCGTTTCGGACGATGGCCCCCAGCCACGCCTTGAAGTGGTCCGGCCTTGCCGGGGGGATGGCGTTCCACACGGAGAGGTAGGCGTCGCTGACGCACTCCTCCGCGTCCTCCTCGTTTTTCAAGATGTTCCGGGCGATGGCGCGGCAGTAGGCGCCGTAGGCGCTGTCCAGCTCGCCCAGGGCCTGCTCCGAGCGCTGCTCCAGCAGGCCGATCAAGGTGTCGCTCGTCAAAAAATTCTCACCTCCGGGAAGGGTCCCTTCACCTATCAAGAGACAAAGCACCCCGCGCCGGTTGCGCGGGGTGCTGAAATTTTTGCTTTTTCGGCGGCTACTTCTCGTAGCGGAGGTCCCCCTCGGTCCAGTTTTGGATCAGATCCCGGTAGAAGGCGCACTGGGCATTGGCCAGGGCTGTGTCCAGATTGCGGCAGTTGCCGCACTCCGCCTCGCTCTTGCCGGGCATGGGGCCGTCATAGGCTGCGCCGGCGGCAAAGACCTCCTGCAAAAGCCGGATGGCCCCGTCGTCGGTGAGGCGGCGGCTGTCAAAGAGGAAGTAGAACCCGGTCTGACAGCCCATGGGGCCGAAGTAGATCACCGCGTCCCTCTGGGGGCTGTTTCGAAGGAGGGTGGCGATGATGTGCTCCACGGAGTGCATCTCCGCGTTGGAGAGGAGGTCACCGGTGTTGGGCTTTTTGAACCGGAGGTCGAAGGTGGTGGTGTCCCCGTCCCGGCGGGAGAGGTACAGCCCCGGCAGGAGCCGGGTGTGGTCCACTTGAAAGCTGGCGATCCGTTCCATGGCCGTTAATCCTCCTTTTCTGCCGCTGCCCCGTCCCGCAGGCGGCGGGCCAGGGGCAGCACCACGGCGTTGAGTTTCTCCATGGCCGCGGCGAAATTGAAGTACTCCTCGTGGCTGTTCTCCCGGCACAGCCGGTCGGACACCGACTTTACCGCCGAGAAGGGGATGCCGTTTCTTAGGCACACCTGGGCGATGGCGCCTCCCTCCATCTCGCAAAGGAGCGGGGAGAAGGTGCGGGCGATCCAGTCCGCCCGGTCCCCCTTGACCATAAAGGCGTCGCCGGTGGCCACCGTCCCGGTGACATAGGGCTGGCCCATGGCGTCCAGGGCCTCCCGCACCGGGGCGCACACGGTGGGAAAGCGCACCATATCCACCGTGGACACCAGCCCCACCGGGTCCCCCAGGGCGGAGGAGTCCACATCGTGCTGGAGGAAGGCGTCCGCCGCCACCACCGTCCCGATGGGGAGGTCCCGGAAACACCCGGCCACCCCGGCGTTGAGCACCCAGTCGGGGCGGTAGCGGTCGATCATCAGCTGGGCGGCCATGGCGGCGTTGACCTTGCCGATGCCCCCGGCATAGGCCAGGATCCCCGGCTCGATCTGGTAGAAGGGCGCGCCGCAGACCGTCTCCAGCTCCCTGGCGCCGGAGAGGGCCAGAAGGCTTGCCAGCTCCTCCTCCATGGCGTAGGCCAGTGCAATTTTCATAAGTACAAGCTCCCCTTTCGTCAAAATCCGCTGTCGGGGCCAGTATACCACACCGCCGCCCGCCCTGCCAAGGGGGAATTGTGCCGCGGACCCTGCCCCGCCGGAATTTTACAATTTTGTTACTTGCCAGGATCTGGGGCTAGGCAAGGCGCGGGACAATATGGTATAATCAAACCACGCGTGTAGAAACCTGTCGAAATGGGGCGGAACCCTTCCGATGGCGGCTCTATGTGTGATCAATTTGGAAGGAAGTGGTTTGACCCCATGAAAAGACTGTGTTCCCTGCTGCTGGCGGCGGTTTTGGCGCTGACGCTGCTGCCCGCGGCGGCCCTCGCCGCGGAGGAGCCCATGACCACCAGCGCCGCCGGCGCGGAGATGATCGCCGGCTTTGAGGGCTACCGCCAGTACGCCTACTACGACGGCGGCCAGTGGTACATCGGCTACGGCACGGCCTGCGGCCGGTACGACTACCCCGACGGCGTCACCGAGGAGGAGGCCCTGGCCCTCATGCAGGCGGACCTCCAGGAGAGGGAGGCCCAGGTCAACGACTTCCTCCAGACCTACGGCATCTCCCTCACCCAGTATCAGTTTGACGCCCTCATGAGCCTCACCTACAACCTGGGCGCCAGCTGGATGACCCCCGGCTGCCGCCTGGGGGAGTATCTCATCAACGGCGTGGAGAATTACAGCAAGGACCAGGTGGTCAACGCCATCGCCACCTGGTGCCATGTGGGCAACGTACCCATGGAGAGCCTGGCCCGCCGGCGGCTGCAGGAGGCCTACCTCTTCCTCTATGGCACCTATGAGAACAACGGGGCGGAGGAGTACGTCTACGTCCACTACATCGCCGGCACCGGCGAGGTGGCCCACACCACCATGTTCTACCCCAAAAACCACACCTACGGGACCCTCCAGACCCCCACCCACCCCAGCCAGTACTTCCAGGGGTGGTACACCACCGGCAACACCCTTTTGCGGGCGGACGACATCGCGGTGGGCAATGTCAGCGTCACCGCCCGCTACGGCGGCGAGCCCGTGTCGGACACCGGCGTGGAGACGGTGCAGTGGGACAACCCCTTCTCCGATATCCAGGAGACAGACTGGTACTACGCCTACATCCGCAACCTCTCCCTGGCCGGCCAGGTGGACGGCTATCCCGACGGGACCTTTAAGCCCGGCCGGGAGGTGACCGCCGGCGAGGGGCTGAAGATGCTCCTCATGAGCGCCGGCTACGGCCAGCAGGAGCCCCTTGCGGGGGGCCACTGGGCCAGCGGCTACCTGGAGCTGGCGGAGGAGGAGGGTTTCCTAACGCCCGGCGAGATCACGGACCTGGACGCACCCCTCAGCCGCGGCCTGGTGGCCAAGGTGGCCGCCCAGGCCCTGCAGCTGCCCGCCGCCAGCGCCGCCTCCCCCTTTGCTGACACCGGCGACGGCTATGCCGTGGCCCTGTACGAGGCGGGGATCCTCACCGGCAGCTACAACACCAGCGGCCAGCTGGTCTACCGGCCGGAGGCCACCATCGTCCGCTCCGAGGTCTGCACCGTCATGTGGAAGATGTCCAGCTACGACCCCGCCGAGCAGGTGCCGGAGGAGCCCGACGAGCCGGACGAGCCCGAGGATCCGGACCCCGGTGAAACCGGCTATATCATCTACGGCAACCACAAGATCCCCGTGCTGCCGGATGTGGCGGTGAACGAGTACGACAGGGAGCTCTTCCGCCTGGAGGGCACCGCCCTCTACTACGACGACCCCGATGTGGAGACCTACCTGGGCATCGACGTCTCCAGCTACCAGGGGGACATCGACTGGCAGGCCGTGGCCGCCGACGGGATCGAATACGCCTTCATCCGGGTGGGGTACCGGGGGTACACCGCCGGGTCGCTGAACCTGGACCGCTACTATGAGCAGAACATCCAGGGCGCACTGGACGCGGGGCTGAAGGTGGGCGTCTACTTCTTCTCCCAGGCCATCTCTGTGGAGGAGGCCGTGGAGGAGGCGGACTATGTGCTGGACGCCATCCGCGGCTACGACATCACCTACCCGGTGGTGTTCGACTGGGAGACCATCGGCTCCTCCAACGCCCGCACCAACGGCCTGGACGCGGAGACCCTCACCGACTGCGCCATCGCCTTCTGCGAGCGGGTGAAGTCCGCCGGGTACATCCCCATGGTCTACTTCAACCAGAATGTGGCCTATCTGAAGATGGACCTCAGCCGCTTGACGGACTACGACTTCTGGTACGCCCAGTATCCGCCGGAGAGCGCGGTGTACCCCTCCATCTACTACCACTTCGACATCTGGCAGTACACCAGCAGCGGCTATGTGGACGGCATTGACGGCCGGGTAGACCGGAACATCAGCTGGAAGCGCTGGTAGGCCGCCGCCCCTAAGCGGAGCATAGGAGAACAGGAAAGCCCCCGCCGGCTCGTGCCGGCGGGGGCTTTTTCAGCGGCGGATCAGCACCACCGCCACGTCGTTGAGGTTGGTGCCGGTGGGGCCGGTGACGAGAAGGCCCCCCACCGCCCGGAGGGCGGTGTAGGCGTCGTTTTCCTCCAGGACCTGGTGAAGGGAGAACCCCCTTTCCGCCAGCGCCGCCAGGGTCCCCCCGTCCACGATGCCGCCGGCGGCGTCGGTAGGGCCGTCGGTGCCGTCGGAGCCCAGGGAGAAGAGCACCGTGTCCCGGGTGCCGGCAAGGCCCGCCGCGGCGCTGAGGGCCAGCTCCTGGTTGCGCCCGCCCCGGCCATGGCCCTTTAGGTGCACCACCGTCTCGCCCCCGGCGAGGAAGGCCAGGGATGCCGCGGAATCCTGGTGGGTCCGGGCGATGGAGGCCAGGAAGGACCCGGCCTCCCGGGCCTCGCAGCAGAGCTGATCGGTGAGGAGGCAGGGCGTGTAGCCCAGGCGGCGGCAGGCCTCCGATGCCGCGGCGCAGAGGGCTTTGACGCTGCCGGCCACCACCGTCTCCACATTTTGAAGGGCCTTCGGCGTCTCCACCCGGAGCAGCCGCTC
Organism: uncultured Oscillospiraceae bacterium; assembly: GCA_944385425.1. Lineage (GTDB taxonomy): Bacteria > Bacillota > Clostridia > Oscillospirales > Oscillospiraceae > CAJFPI01. The sequence continues at coordinate 28,293 of CALWXD010000106.1, forward strand.
CATCTCCGCTGTCAGCGGCAGGCGGTACTTCTCCGCCACGGCCAGGGCGTCGGCGCAGGTGGCGGGGTCGGGGGCCGCCGGGCCGGAGGCGATGGTGTCCGGCGCGTCCCCCAGCACGTCGGAGAGCAGCACCGCGTACACCCGGGCCGGGGCGCAGGCGGCGGCGAACCGCCCGCCCTTCACCGCGGAAAAGCGTTTCCGCAGGATATTGATCTCCCGGATATCCGCCCCGCAGGCCAGCAGCCGCTCCGTCAGCGCCGCCAGGTCCGCCGGGGGGATGAGGGGGCTTTCAAAGAGGGCGGAGCCGCCGCCGGAGACCAGAAAGAGCACCGTGTCCTCCGGAGAGAGGTCCCGGACCAGCGCCAGCGCCGCCGCTGTGGCCCGGTAGGAGCTGTCGTCCGGCACCGGGTGCCCCGCCTCGTAGACGGCGCAGCGGGGGATAGGGCCCCGGCTGTGGCGGTGCTTGGTGATGACGACCCCGGCGCTGAGCCGGTCCCCCAGCTCCGCCGCGGCGCAGCTGGCCATGGGCCAGGCGGCCTTGCCGATGGCCACCAGGAGAAGGCGGCCGGGAGAAAAGACCTTTCCCGCCAGGGCCCGGCGGACCGCCCGCTCCGGCCGGCAGGCGGCCAGGGTCTCTTGGATGATGGTTTCGGCGTCGTTTCGCACAGACATGGTGTACCCCCTCAAGCGCAATTGACAGAATGGGCTTTCTCTGTCATTATAGAGGAAAGAACTGCCCGCTGTAAAGAGGAGAAGGAGGAGCGCATATGAAGATCGTCATACTGGACGGCTATACGGAGAACCCGGGGGACTTGAGCTGGGCCCCCCTGGAGGCGCTGGGGGAGGTGACGGTGTACGACCGCACCAGCCTCACCGACGAGGCCGAGGCCATAGAGCGGCTGCGGGGGGCGGACATCGCCGTCACCAACAAGACCCCCATCTCCCGCCGGGTGCTGGAGAGCTGCCCCTCAGTGCGGTATATCGCCGTGCTGGCCACGGGGTACAACATTGTGGACTGCGCCGCCGCCCGGGAGCGGGGCATCCCCGTCTCCAACGTCCCCACCTACGGCACCGACGCCGTGGCCCAGTTCGCCATCGCCATGCTGCTGGAGATCTGCCACCATGTGGCCCACCACAGTGAGACGGTGCACCAGGGGAAGTGGAGCCGCTACCCCGACTGGTGCTACTGGGACTACCCCCTCATCGAGCTTAGGGGAAAAATCATGGGCATCATCGGCTTTGGCCGCATCGGCCGGCGCACCGGCGAGATCGCCCGGGCCCTGGGCATGGAGGTGCTGGCCTATGACCGCAGCGAGAGCGAGGCCGGACGGGCTATTGGGCGGTATGTGCCCCTGGAGGAGCTCCTGGCCGCCTCCGACGTCATCGCCCTCCACTGCCCCCTCTTCCCGGAGACGGAGGGCATCATCAACCGGGAGACCATCGCCAAGATGAAGGACGGGGTGATCCTTCTCAACAACAGCCGGGGCCCCCTGGTGGTGGAGCAGGACCTGGCCGACGCTTTGAGCAGCGGCAAGGTGTACGCCGCGGCGGTGGACGTGGTGTCCACCGAGCCCATCCGGCCGGACAACCCCCTCCTCCAGGCGAAAAACTGCCTCATCACCCCCCACATCTCCTGGGCGCCGCCGGAGAGCCGCCGGCGGATCATGGACTGCACGGCGGAGAACATCCGCGCCTTCCTGGCCGGCGCGCCGGTGAACGTGGTGAACGGATGATCCGCATTTTCCTATGGAAACAGCCGCCCGTCGGTCCGACGGGCGGCTGTTTGGCACAGATGCAGCTTTCAAGCCTTCTGGGGGATGTCCGATCCCAGCAGGTACCGGCGCATGGCCTTGGTCCGATAGAGCAGGATAAAGACGACGATGGTCAAAACAATGTTGGGAGCGGCCCACAGGATGTTATACAGGAAGGAGTAAATCCAGGGGCTGGTCATCGGCATGCCCAGGAACGACTCCGGCATCCATTTGCCCCAGACGAACACGCCCACCAGATAGCTGCTGAGGAACTGGAGGGTGCCGCCCACCAAGCTGCCCCAGACCGCAGCCCATTTTCTGCCCTTGAAAAGTCCGGCTCCGAAACCGAGGAGGGTGAAGGCCACCAGATAGTCGCAGACCATTGTGGTCCAGTCTATGGCGATCCCGTTGCCGATGATGTAATTCAGTGTCCCAAACACAAAGCCGGCCATAGCGCCCCAGCCTGCGCCGTAGCGGATGGCAAAAAAGACGATGGGCAGCATGGATATGTTCAGCAGGGAGCCGCCGTTTGGCAGCTGGCCCGGCAGAACTTCCTTCAGCAGGTCGATGACCAGGGCGATGGCGACCATGATCGCCGCCTCACACAGGGCTTTTACGTTTTTGTTCATGATTTTCTTTTCCTCCTAATCGTTCATCCAGAGGAACCTGCCTGGGACAGACGAAAAAACCGCATGTCCGCAGGCGCAGACATACGGTGCATAACTCCTATTACTCGCATTCCTACGCCGGCATTACCCGGATCAGGTTCGAGGGACCTCGACGGCCATACGTCGCATCTCAGCCGGCATGCGCCAGCGCCCCTTGGATTGTGCCAATAGGATACCACTGATTTTTCCCTTTGTCAACACTCCCCGGCTGTGCTATACTGAAAAACCAGATGACGCGGGCTCTGCGGCCCGGAAAGGGAGGACGGAGAAGATGGGGGAGTGCTTTGTATTTGGGGCTGGGACCCTTTACGGCGTATACCGCCCGCCCCGGGAGGGGGACTATGTCATCGCCGCCGACGCGGGCTATGCCGCCTGCCGCGCCGCCGGGATCGAGCCGGACCTGCTGGTGGGGGACTTCGACTCCATGGACCAGCCGGACTTCCCCAACATCCGCCGCGCCCCGGTGGAAAAGGACGACACGGACACCGGCCTGGCCCTAAGACAGGGCCTCTCCCTGGGGTACCGCACCTTCCGCGTCTACGGCGGCACCGGCGGGGCGCGGCTGGACCACACCCTGGCCAATCTCCAGCTGCTGCTGTGGCTCAAGCGGCAGGGGGCCAGGGGCTACCTCTATGACCGGGAATTCGTCTACACCGCCATTGAAAACGAGTCCATCACCATCCCCAAAACTGTGGAGTGGGGGCTCTTGTCGGTGTTCTGCCTGGGGGCGGAGGCACGGGGCGTCTGGGAGAGCGGCGTCCAATACCCCCTCTGGGACGCGGCCCTGTCCGCCGCCTTCCCCCTGGGCGTCAGCAACCACATCCTGGCGGCGGAGGCCCGGGTCTCCGTCCGGGAGGGGGCGCTGCTGGTGGGGTGGCAGCTGCCGGGCCTTGATTCTTGAGATAGAATAGCGGATTTCATGAGAAAATGGCAATTTACCCTTGCGGTTTTAGATATTGTGTAGTATGATGATACTAAAAGAAAATGTGACAGCCTAACAAAAAATTAGTAAGATTGAGGGGATGGAATATGGCCACATTTGTAGTCAACGGGAAGACCGTAATGGTAGAGAAGAACCAAAAGCTGATGCGCTACCTGCGGGACGAGCTGCGCCTGACCAGCGTGAAGGACGGCTGCAGCGAGGGCGCCTGCGGCACCTGCACGGTGCTCATCGACGGCAAGGCCACCAAGACCTGCGTGCTGACCACCGATAAGATGGACGGCAAGACCATTTTGACGGTGGAGGGCCTCAGCGATTTTGAGAAGGAGGCCTGGGTCTGGGCCTTCGGCGAGGCCGGCGCGGTCCAGTGCGGGTTCTGCATTCCGGGCATGGTGATGGCCGGCAAGGCCCTGCTGGACGTGAACCCGGACCCCACCGAGGAGGAGATCGCCTATGCCCTGCGCAACAACATCTGCCGCTGCACCGGCTATGTGAAGATCATCCAGGGCGTCAAGCTGGCGGCCAAGATCCTGCGGGAGGGCAAGGTGCCCCAGGAGAACGATGACAACTGGCGCTTTGGCCAGTCGGTTCACCGCCTGGACGTGCGGGAGAAGGTGCTGGGCACCGGCAAGTACGCCGACGACGTGTACATGGACGGCATGGTCTACGCCTCCGCCGTCCGCAGCGCCTACCCCAGGGCAAGGGTGCTGGCCATCCGCACGGAGAAGGCCAAGGCCCTCCCCGGCGTGGTGGGCGTGTTCACCGCCGCCGACATCCCCGGCACCGTCAAGGTGGGCCACATCATGAAGGACTGGGACGCCATGATCGCCGTGGGCAGCATCACCCACTATCTGGGCGACGCCATCGCCGTTGTGGCGGCGGAGACGCCGGAGATCATGGAGGAGGCCAAAAAGCTGGTGGAGGTGGACTACGAGCCGCTGACGCCGGTGCGCAGCTACCAGGAGGCCATGGCTGAGGGCGCTTCCCAGGTCCACCACACCGGCAACCTCCTGGCCCACAAGCAGGTGGACCGGGGCGACGCCGAGGGCGCCATCGCCAGGAGCAAGTATGTCCTCAGCGGCCACTTCACCACCCCCTGGACAGAGCACGCCTTCCTGGAGCCGGAGTGCGCGGTGAGCTATATGGAGGGGGACGCGGTGCACATCCTCACCGGCGACCAGGGCACCCACTCCGTCAACCACGAGACCGCCCCCATGCTGAACCTCCCCAATGACAAGGTCCATGTGCAGAACATGCTGGTGGGCGGCGGCTTTGGCGGCAAGGAGGACGTGTCCGTCCAGCACCTGGCGGCCCTGGTGACCTACCTCACCGGCCGCCCCTGCAAGATGAAACTGACCCGTGCCGAGAGCATCCTCTTCCACCCCAAGCGCCACCCCATGGACATGGATTTCACCATGGGCTGCGACGAGAACGGCATCATCCAGGGCCTCAAGGTGGTGGTGAACGCCGACACCGGCGCCTACGCCTCCCTGGGCGGCCCGGTGACCGAGCGGGCCTGCACCCACGCCTCCGGCCCCTATAACTACCAGAACTTCAAGGTGGACGGCTACGCCTGGTACACCAACAATCCCCCTGCCGGCGCCTTCCGCGGGTTCGGCGTGACCCAGACCTGCTTTGCCGTGGAGACCCTCCTCAACGAGATGGCGGAGAAGGTGGGCATCAGCCCCTGGGAGATCCGCTACCGCAACGCCATCCGCCCCGGTCAGGAGCTGCCCAACGGCCAGATCGTGGGGCCGGAGACGGGCCTCGTGGAGACCCTGGAGGCCATCAAGCCCTACTACGACAGCGGCAAGCATGTGGGCATCGCCTGCGCCATGAAGAACGCGGGCCTGGGCGTGGGCCTGCCCGACTGGGGCCGCGTCCGCCTCATGGTGGAGGACGGCAGGATCCACATCCAGTCCGGCTCCTCCTGCATGGGCCAGGGCCTGGGCACCGTGCTGGTGCAGATCTGCTGCGAGACCCTGGGCCTGCCCCGCAGCGCCATGGTCTACGAGCGGTCCAATACCTATGACGCCCCGGACTCCGGCATGTCCTCCGGCTCCCGGCAGACCACCATCACCGGCGAGGCCTGCCGCCGGGCCTGCGAAAAGCTGAAGGAGGCCCTGGCGGGCAAGAGCCTTGCCGACCTCAACGGCACGGATTATGTGGGCGAGTTTTTGGCCAAGACCGACCCCATGGGCGCGGACGTGCCCAACCCCGTCAGCCACATCGCCTACGGCTACGCCACCCAGCTGTGCGAGGTGGACGAGAGCGGCAAGCTCCTGCGGATCGTGGCGGCCCACGACGTGGGCCGGGCGGTGAACCCCCGCAGCGTGGAGGGCCAGATCGAAGGCGGCGTCATCATGAGCACCGGCTACGCGCTGACCGAGCAGTTCCCCATCGTGGACTGCAAGCCCACCGCCAAGTTTGGCACCCTGGGCCTCTTCCGCTCCAACCAGATCCCCGAGGTGAAGGCCATCGTGGTGGAGAAGGCCGGCCTGGATGTGACCTACGGCGCCATCGGCGTGGGCGAGATCACCTCTATCCCCACCGCCCCCGCCATTGCCGAGGCCTATTACCAGCTGGACGGCAAGCGCCGCCACGACCTGCCCCTGGAGGATACCCCCTACAGCCGGAAGAAGAAGTAACCCCTCGCGCCACAGGCGCGCCGGGATAGGAGACAAATGGGAACAGCGCATGGGGCCGTCCCGGCCCCATGCGCTGTTCCCTATGGCCGTGCTTTCGCACAGCCGAAAGCCCGCCCGCGCCGCCGCGGTGTGGGTGCGGCATGACAAAAATCGTCAGCCCCGGACGCACTGTCCGGGGCTGACGTTCTTATCGCAGAAAAGGGGAGCGCGCCCTTCCGGCGGAAGGGGCATGCTGCTCAAAAAAGGAAGGAAGGGAGCGGGGGTCACTCCGCCTCTTCCTCCGGCGGCCGGGGGGCCGGCGCCCCCATCGGGCGGGGGAGGAGGGGGACGTTCTCCCAGTAGGTCTCGTTGCTGATGGTGTCCAGGAGCAGCATGAACTCGTCCCAGGTCCGGCGGTTGATGGCGTAATAGGTGCGTTTTCCCGCCTTGCGCTCCAGCAAAAGCCCGCTTTCCGTCATCACCTTCATGTGGTGGGAGAGGGTGGGCTGGGTGATGGAGAGGGAGCGCAGCAGCTGGCTGGCGCACTGCTCACCGCCCACCAGCTGCCGCATGATGTGCAGCCGGTGCGGGTCGCTGAGCACCCTGCAAATTTCCGCCGCCTGCTGCCAATCCATGAAAAACGCCTCCTGCCGCTTAAAATTTCCAGCTTTAGTGTACCCGGATTTCCGGCGCTTGTCAACCAAAGCATGGAAAAATTCGGAAGGGGAAGGCGCGGCCCGCTGCCCCTAATCCGGCCGCCTGCCCCAGCCTGCGCAGAAGCGGCGGGGGATCCCGCCGCGGGCCCTGGCGTTCCCCCACCGCAGCCCGGGGAAGGGAGGGGCTTTTGGGCGGGGGCTGGCGGAAGGTGGCAGATTGTAAAGAAACTGTCACCATTTTGAGGTTGTTTTTTTCGCCGGTTTATGGCATAACTGTAGGAGAATAGCGGCTGTGCCGCTCTCCGCCTGCCGGGGATGCCGGCGGCGGGAGGAAGGGAGACGGGAAAATGGGGAGGACCATGGGGTTTTTTGTCGTGCTGGCGGCTGTGCTGGCCTGCTGCGCGCTGCCCGCGCTGGCCGCCGAAGCCCGGTACGGGGACAGCGCGGTGGCGGCGGAGGGGTTCTCCAGCCCCGGAAACCTCACCGACGGGGACCGCACCGCCGTGGCCAGCGCCCAGGGGCCGGCCCGGGTGACGGTCACCCGGGAGGGCGGCATCGCTGCCCTTTATATCGAGTTCGACCGCGTCCCCCAGCCCTGGACCCTCACCGACCCCGCCGCCGGGGAGACGGCGTCCTGCGGGGAGGACGGGTTCCTCCACGAGTATGTGGACGTGTCCGCCCTGGGGGAGGGCCTAACGGAGGAGGTCGTCCTGGACTTCCCGGAGGGGGCGGCCATCGGGGAGCTGTATGTATTTTCCGAGGGGGAGCTCCCCGACTGGGTGCAGGTCTGGGAGCCCCCTTGCGACCAGGCGGACCTGCTGCTGATCTCCTCCCACGCCGACGATGAGCAGCTGTTCTTCGCCGGGGTGCTGCCCTACTACGCCGTGGAGCGGGGGCTCAACGTCCAGGTGGCCTACCTGGTGCAGTACTTCGAGGGGGGCTACGCCGACCGGCGGCGCACCCACGAGCAGCTGGACGGCCTGTGGACGGTGGGGGTGCGCAGCTATCCGGTGATGCCGGAGTTCCCCGACCTCTACGCCGAATCCAAGGACCGGGAGACCGCCCTCAACCAGGCCCTGGCGGCCTATGAGGGGGCGGGGTATGGCTATGAGGACTTTGTGGACTACCTCACCTGGTGCCTTAGGCGGTTTCAGCCCCTGGTGGTGGTCTCCCACGACCTTGACGGGGAGTACGGCCACGGCACCCATGTGCTCTGCGCCGCCGCCCTGGGGGACGCGCTGGAGCGGGCCGCCGACCCGTCCTATACCGTTGAAGGCGGGGAGGGGCTGGAGCCCTGGCAGGTGGAGAAGACCTACCTGCACCTCTACCCGGAAAACCGGATCGTGATGGACTGGGACACGCCCCTGGAGAGCCTGGGGGGAAGGACCCCCTTCCAGGTGACCCAGGAGGGGTTCGGCTGCCACGAGAGCCAGCACTGGACCTGGTTCTACCGCTGGATCTACGGCGCGGCGGGCAGCCCCATTGAAAGAGCCGCCGACATTAGGACCTATTCCCCCTGCCTCTACGGGCTGTATGACACCCAGGTGGGGCCGGATGCTGCCGGGGGCGACTTCTTTGAGAATGTGGAGACCTGGGCCCAGCGGGCCCAGGCGGAGGCCGAGCGCCTGGCCGAGGAGCAGCGCCAAGCGGAGGAGCGGGCCCAGGCGGAGCGCCAGGCCCAGCTGGAGGCCCAGGCGGAGGCGGACCGGCAGGCCCGGGAGCGGCAGGCGCAGCAGCGGCGTTTGCTGCTGGGCGGGGCGGCGCTGCTGGGCGCGGCCATTGCCGCGGGGGCGGCTGCGCGCTTGATCCGGCGCCGCCGGCGCTAGGGGAGAGGAAGACGACAAGGAGATGGAGATGAATCGGGTTTCTGTCCTGCTCTCTGCATACCGGCCGGGGGAGGAGCTGCCAGAGCTGCTCCGCGGGCTGCGGGAGGCGGGGTTTGCCGACCTCCTGGTGGTGGACGACGGCAGCGGGCCGGAGTTTGCGGAGCGGTTCCGCCGGGCCCAGGCCGTCCCCGGCTGCACGGTGCTGCGCCATCCGGCCAAACGGGGGCGGGGCGCCGCCCTCAAAACCGCCATGGCCTTCTTCCTGCGGCACCGCCCCGGACAGGCCGGCGTGGCAGCCGTCGACGCGGCTGGGGGCTATCTGCCCCGGGACGTCTCCGCCGCGGCCCGGACCATGGCCGAGAGCGGGCGGGTGGTCCTGGGGGCCAGGATCTCCCGGCGGGCGGTCAGCCGGCTGAACGCCGCTGTGCTCCGGCTGTTTTTGGGGATGCAGGTCCACGACCCCCGGGCCGGCCTTTTGGCTGTCCCCAGGGGGTATCTCCCCCAGCTGGCGGAGACCGAGGGGGAGGGGGAGGACTACGGGGCCAATGTGATCTTCTGGATCAGCCGCGGCCGGATCCCCTTCCAGGAGGTGGCTGTGGCAGCGGCGGACGGCGGAGGGGCGCCCCGCCGGGCGGCGCGGGACAGCCTTCGGATCTACGGGCTGATCGCAAAATACCTGGCGAGCTCCCTGGGGGCCTGCGCCGTGGACGAGCTGGCCTTCTTCCTACTGAAACTCTCCGGCTTTCTCGCCTTTCTGCCCATCCCCGCCACCTTCACCGCCGCCCTCCTGGCCCGGGTGATCTCCTCCCTAATGAACTTTTTCATCAACGCCAGGGTGGTCTTTGCCGGGCAGGTGAGCACCCGTGCCCTGGGGAGGTACTACCTCCTGGCCGCCTGCCAGATCACGGCCTCGGCCGCCCTGGTCTTCCTGGCGGAGCACCTTTTTGCCATTACATCGCCGGCCCTGTCCACCCTGGCCAAGATCCTGGTGGACACCCTGCTGTTTTTCATCAGCTTCCGCGTGCAGCACCGGTGGGTGTTCCGCCGGAATGAGGACAGCCCGCCGTCGGGAAAGGATCAAACGACATGAGGACAGAACATCGCAGCGCCTTCAAGCGGGGCTATCTCATCTATCTGGCGGTGCTGGCGGCCCTGGTTGCCGGGGCCCTGGCGGCTATGTACCTGCTGCTGCGCCAGTACGAGGCGGCCCAGCCGGAGCAGCAGGTGTGGCAGGCGGTGGAGGAGCTGGCGGCCATGGCCGCCGACGGGACGTTCCTGAGCCGCTACGACCTCCCCCAGCCCAGCCCCGGCCCCTATGAGGAGGGGCGGGACATCCGGCGGGAATACCTGGCCCTCTACGCCCACCGGGACCAGCTCACCGTCTCCCGCAGCCCGGGCGCCGGCCAGGATGGGACGCAGGAGTACCAGGTGGAGCGGGGCGGCGTGGTGCTGGCCCGGGTGCGCCTGCGCCCTAAGGGGGAGCCGGTGACCCGGCTGGCGGTGTTCACCATGCAGGACTGGGCGGTGGAGGAGGTCCGCCCGGAGCTGGAGGCGCGGGACTATTCCCTCACCCTCCCCGCGGCCTTCTCCGTGTCCCTCAACGGGACCCCCCTCTCCGGCACGGCGGGGGACAACGGGGAGACGGCCTACGCCGTCTCCGGCCTGTACCTGCCGCCGGACTTCTCCATCACCGACGAGACCGGCGCCAGGGCCGCTTACACCGTCCACAACGGGAAGGTGCTGGCGGAATATTTCCAGTATACCCTAACCCTCCCCGCCGCCCTCACCGTCCGGGTCAACGGGGCGGACTGGCCCGGGCAGGGCCAGGGGGCGGACCGGGTGCGCTACGAGATCGCCCGGGTCAGCAAGCCGGAGGTCTCCATCTCCGACGACTACGGCAACACCGTCCTCTACGAGGGCGGGGACACCCTGCCCCTCACCAGCTGCACCATCACCGCCGGGGAGGGGTATACCGTCCAGGTGGACGGGGCGCCGGTGCCGGAGGCGGCGGTGACCCGATCCCCCAACCCGGACTACCAGCACTTTGCCGACTATGTGGAGGACCTGCCCCAGCTGTGCGTCTACGCCATCGCCGTGCTGAAGGAGGACGCGGCCGTCACCGTGACGGACCCTCAAGGCAGCCCCGTGGCCCTGGAGGAGGGGGCGCTGTCCTATGACTTTACCGAGCCTGCGGGCGGGGACGCGGTGCCCGCGGAGGTCAGCGCCGAGATCGACGTGCTGCAGGTGGCCCAGAGCTGGAGCCTCTTTATGAGCGACGACCTGCCCTTCTCCCGGATCCGGGAGTACCTCATCCCCTCCTCCTACCAGTACGAGGTGGCCCACCGGTACGCCACCGGCGTGGACATCACCTTCACCAGCGCCCACACCCTGGCGGACCCGGCCTTCACCGACAGCGCGGTGACCAATTTCGCCTGGATCACCGAGGACTGTTTCTCGGTGGACATCCGCTTTGTCAAGCACATGCGCCTGCGGTCCGGCGGGGCGGTGGACGACCCCATGAACGACCGGTTCTACTTTGTCCGGTACGACGACCCGGAGGACGATTCGGACAGCCCGGCCTGGAAACTGGCCAGCATGAAGGAGATCCTAAGTGATGCAAAATAACGAGAAAAGCACATCCCACGCCGGCGGGGCGGGCCGGGGAAAGCGGGAGCAGCCCGGCAGCGGCCTGGGCGGGAGGATCGGTCGGGCGGCCCTCAGGGTCCTGGCCTGCCTTCTGACGTTTGCGGCGGCCCTGGCCCTCACGGTGCTCCTAAGCCTGCGCATGATCTGCTCCAGCGCCTTCCCCACCGCCCAGCAGATGTTCGTCACCACCATCCTGGAGACCGGGCAGCTGAAGTTCCTGGCCTCCTGGTTCCTCAGTCCCGAGGAGATCCAGGCCATCGTGGACCAGAACTCCATGGCCGCCCTGGACGCCGACGTGGACGCCTCCCTCATCCAGATCGGCGCCACCGGGCAGGTGGACGCCGGCGGCGGGGCGGAGGCCGGGGAGGACATTGAGATCGTGGAGGTGGCGGGGGCCACCTACACCGGCACCATGATGATCGTGAAGGACCCCTCCCGGGTGAGCCTGGCCACCATCTACCCCTGGCGGGAGGTGGGCGTCACGCTGGACAAGCTGGTGGAGGACAGCGGCGCCCTCGGCGGGATCAACGGCGGCCTCTACGACTCCACCAACAACACCGGCGGCCGGCCCCTGGGCGTCATCGTCTCCCACGGGGAGATCCAGTTCAACAAGCCCCAGCAGTACCCCGGCCTGGTGCTCATCGGGTTTACGGAGGACCACCTGCTCCAGATCATCGACATCGACGGCATGACCGCCGGAGAGGTGGAG
>CALWXD010000107.1 GCA_944385425.1 uncultured Oscillospiraceae bacterium
GCGTGAAACGGGAGCAGAACTATGTGGTGTTCACCGAGGAGATGAAACACACCCACACCATCCTTGTGCCCAATATGCTGCCCATGCACTTCAAGATCATCGGCCGGGTGATGGAGAAGGTGGGCTATAAGGTGGAGCTTTTGGAGACCCAGGGACCCCACATCGCGGAGACCGGCCTCAAGTATGTCCACAACGACACCTGCTACCCCGCGATTTTGGTCATCGGCCAGTTCCTGGACGCCCTGCAGAGCGGGAGGTACGACCCGGACAAGGTGGCCCTGGTGCTGTTCCAGACCGGCGGGGGCTGCCGGGCCAGCAACTACATCCACCTGCTGCGCAAGGCCCTCGGCAAGGCAGGGCTGGGCCATGTGCCGGTGATCTCCCTCAGCATGGCGGGGCTGGAGCACCACCCCGGGTTCCAGCTGACGGTGCCGCTGGTGAAACGGATGATGTACGGCGTTTTGTACGGGGATTTGCTGATGACCCTGGTCAACCAGACCAAGCCCTATGAGCTCGAGAAGGGCAGCGCCCAGGCCCTGGCGGACCGGTGGACCGCCCGCCTGGCCGAGGAGATGGGCAGCGGCCGCCACACCTATGCCATGGTGAAGGCCAACTACCGCCGCATCCTGGAGGACTTCGCCGCCCTGCCGGTGGACCAGAGCCGGGACAAGGTGCTGGTGGGCGTGGTGGGGGAGATCTTTGTGAAGTACTCCCCCTTGGGCAACAACAACCTGGAGCAGTTCCTGGTGGATGAGAACGCGGAGGTGGTGATCCCCGGGCTGCTGGACTTCTGCCTCTACTGCGTGTACAACAACATCCTGGACCACAAGCTCTACGGCATGCAGAGGTCGGTGCAGCTGCTCTACCGCGTCGCCTACCGCTATCTCCTGAAGAAGGAGCAGGACATGATCGACATCATGCGCCAGGACGGGCGCTTTACCCCGCCCACCCTCTTCACCCACACCATCGACCTGGTGCAGGGCTACATCGGCATGGGCGTGAAGATGGGGGAGGGGTGGCTCCTCACGGCGGAGATGCTGGAGCTGGCGGACAAGGGCGTGGAGAACATCGTCTGCACCCAGCCCTTCGGGTGCCTGCCCAACCACATCTGCGGCAAGGGCATGATGAAGCCCATCAAGGCGAAAAACCCCAACATCAACATCGTGGCCATCGACTACGACGCCGGCGCCACCAAGGTGAACCAGGAGAACCGCCTCAAGCTGATGCTGGCCAACGCCCGGGAGCGGCGCCCCGCTCCGGCGGAGCAGCGCCCCGGCGTGGAGCCCCTTCGGGAGAAAAAGCGGGAGCTGGCGGCGGTCCGCTGATTGCAAGACGTATATCGGAAACGAAAAAATACCCCGCGGCGTCACGCCGCGGGGTATTTTTGCTCAGATGCGCCCGATCTCCGACGGCGCCGTGCCGCTGCCGTCGCCGGGGACGGGCGATGCCGTCCCATCCGCCGGGAGCTGCGGCTCCTCCGGCACAACGGCGGCGTCTTCCCCGCCGGGATCGGAGGGCGGCGGGGTGCCCGTTTCCGGCTGGGGCGCCGGAGGCTCCTGGGGCTCTGGCAGCTCCACTCCCGGGGGCAGGATCACGTCCTTGCCGAAGGTGAAGTAGCTGTAGCCGTAGGTGCCGTTGGGCACCACCGGGTCGCCGTAGTGGAGGGTGATGAGCTCCGTGACCGTCACCAGCTGGTAGCCCTCCGCCAAAAGCCAGGGGACCAGCTGCCGCGCCGCCTCCACGGAGGTGTCGTAGGAGCTGTGCATGAGGATCACATGGCCGTTGAGATCCCCCGCCCCCTGGACGCTGGCCAGGATCTTCTCCACGTTCCGGCTGCGCCAGTCCTCGGTGTCGATGGACCAGGTGACCACGCTGCGGCCGGTGGTGTACTTCACGGCGCTGTTCATGGACCCGTAGGGCGGGCGGAGCAGGGTGGGGGCATAGCCCAGCACGGCGGTGAACTGCTCGTCGGCCCTCTGGAGGTCCGCCGCGATGTCCTCCGCCCCCATCTTTCCCAGGTCCGCGTGGCGGTAGGAGTGGCTGCCGATCTCACAGCCCATGGCCGCCGCCCGGCGCACCGCGTCGGGGTCGTTGGAGAGGTTCCGCCCCACCTCGAAGAAGGTGGCCACGGCGCCGTTTTCCTCCAGGATATCCAGGAGCTGGTCGGTATAGACAGCGTGGGGCCCGTCGTCAAAGGTCAAGGCCACCATGGGCTTTTCCGGGTCCGGGGCGGGGCGGGAGGCCCCCTCCTCCGGCGCCGTCTCCGCCGGGGGCGTCTCCTCCCCGGGCTGGGCGGGGACCTCCTCCGGGGCGGACTGCCCGTCCGACGGGTCCTCCGGAGCGGAGGGGAGGGGCTTTTTTCCCGGCGGGGTTTCCGCCGTCCCGCCCTCCGGCAGCTGGGGCTCCACGGCGCTGATGGGCTCCCTGTCCGTCTGCCCCGGCTGGGCCGATGGGGCACAGCCGGAGGCGGACAGGGGGAGGAAGAGAGACAAAATGAGGCTGATGATTCGCTGATACATGAAACCCTCCATGCGCTTGCGCGCGGTCAGATACCGGTGAATGCGGCCGGCGGGCCGCAGGCTTTTTCTGACACCATTATGACGGATTTCGACAGGAAAGTCTGGGACAAAGCGGTAACAAAATTGCTACAAATAGTGACACGCTCCGCGCCTGGCGCCGCTGGGCGGGGCCACCAACTTGACAGGGGCGGCAGGGATATTCTATAATGGGAAAAACAACAAAACACAAGGACATCGGAATAGAGGAGGATTTCCATGGATCGACAGTTTTTAGAGCAGATTCGCAGCCGCAGAAGCGTGCGCTCCTACCGGCCGGACCCGGTGCCGGCGGAGCTGCTGGACGCGGTGCTGGAGGCGGGGAGCTACGCGCCCAGCGGAAGGGGCGCCCAGTCGGCCACCATTGTGGCGGTTACCAATCCCGCGGACCGGGAGGCGCTGAGCCGCCTAAACGCCGCGGTAAAGCCCAGCCAGGGGGATCCCTACTACGGCGCGCCGCTGGTGGTCGTGGTCCTGGCCGACACAAGCGCCAGAACCTGGGTGGAGGACGGCAGCTGCGTGCTGGAGAACATGATGCTGGCGGCCCACGCCCTGGACCTGGGAACCTGCTGGGTCCACCGGGAGCGGGAGATCTTTGACGGCGAGGAGGGCAAGGCGCTCCTGCGGAAGTGGGGCCTGCCGGAGACGCTTCGGGGCGTAGGGGCCATTGCCCTGGGGTATCCCGCCGCGCCGCTGGGCAAGGCCGCCGCCCGGAAGGAAAATTATATTGTCAAGGTGTAGGGCCGGGCAGGCCGCCGGACGCCGCGGGGATACCGATGGCGGCGGGCTGTGACGCCTCCTGGAAGGCGCCGGGAAGGGCAGCGATAAGAATTTGAAACACCCGCGGGACAGGCCATTTCGGTCCGTCCCGCGGGTGTTTGCATAGGCGCGTGCCGGCGATCCGCGCGGGGCATGAGGCGCAAAAGCGCGGGAAAGGGAACGCTTTTTTCAAGGGGGCAGCGCCGCCGCCTCCTTCCCGCCCCGCAGCCGCCGGACCGCTACAACAGCAGTTCATACCACCCCTGGACCGGGACGGCGTGGTCGCCGACCACCCGCTCCAGGGCCGGCCGGTCCTCCCGGCGGGCCATCCAGGCCATGCCGCAGCCGGCGGTGATCTCCCGGGGCACCGGGATCAGCCGCCCCGGCGCGCCGCCGGCCTTGCAGTGCTTTTCCATGGCCATGGCCGCGGTGGTGGAGGGGAAGGTGACCACCAGCTTCAGCGTCCTCTCTCTCACAGCGCCAGCTCCCGTACCGCCGCCGCGGCGGCGTCCACCTCGTCCTCCGTGTTGAACCAGCCAAAGCTAAAGCGCACCGCCCCCTGCTCCACCGTGCCCAGGGCCCGGTGCATCCGGGGGGCGCAGTGGGCCCCGGGGCGGGTGGCGATGCCGTAATCCTCCGACAGCGCGTCGGAGACCTGGCCGGAGTCGTAGTCCCGAATGTTCAGCGCCACCACCGCCGCCCGGTCCCCGGAGAAATCCCCGTAGACCGTCACGCCCTCTGTGGCGGAGACGCCCGCGTAAAACCGGCGCATCAGCCCGGTCTCCTTTCGGCGGATGGCGTCCGGCCCTGTCTCCCTAATAAAATCCAGGGCCGCGGAGAGGCCGGCGATGCCGTGGCCGTTGAGGGTCCCCGCCTCCAGGCGGGTGGGATATTCCTCCGGCTGGGTCTCCAGGTAGGTCTGCACGCCGGAGCCGCCCACCTTCCACGGGCGGAGCTCTACCCCCTCCCGGATGCAGAGCCCGCCGGTGCCCTGGGGGCCCATGAGGCCCTTGTGCCCGGTAAAGCACAGCACGTCGATCCCCATCTCCTCCATGGCAATGGGGAAGACGCCGGCGGTCTGGGAGGCGTCCACAATAAAGAGCAGCCCGTGGGCCCTGGCAAAGGCCCCCACCCGGGCGATGTCCACCAGGTTGCCGGTCAGGTTGGAGGCGTGGGTGCAGACCACGGCCCGGGTCTCCGGCCGCAGCAGCCGCTCAAAATCGGCGTAGTCGATCCGCCCCCGCCGGTCCGCCGGCACAAAGCTGAGGGAGGCCCGCCCCTCCCGCTCCAGCCGGTAGAGGGGCCGGAGGACCGAGTTGTGCTCCAGGTCCGTGGAGATCACATGGCTCCCGGCCGGGATGCCCCCGTGGATGGCGATGTTCAGCGCCTCGGTGGAATTGCAGGTGAAGACCACATGGTCCGCCCGGGGGCAGCCGAAGAGGGCCGCCGCCTTCTCCCGGGCGCCATAGACCACCCGGGAGGCGGCAAGGCTGCCGCCGTGGGTCCCCCGGGCGCTGTTGCCCAGAGCGCCCATGGCCTCCGCCACCGCGTCGATCACCTGCCGGGGCTTGCGGAGCGTGGTGGCGGCGTTGTCCAGGTAGATCACGGCTTGACGACCTTCCCGGCGCCGGCCAGCTTTTCCACGATGGCGTACATATTGGTCACCCTGCCCACCGCCAGCTTGTCCTGCAGGTGGTAGAAGTCCAGGCAGGTGCCGCAGGTCCAGATCTCCACCCCCTGGGCCTCCATGCTCTTCAGGTCCTCCAGGGAGTCGGAGCCCTCGCAGGTCAAAAACGCGCCGCCGTTATAAAACAGCACGGCGCTGGGCAGCCGCTCCAGCTGGCTGACGGCGTAGAGGAACCCCTTCATCAAGGTCTTCCCCAGGGCCGATTCGCCCCGGCCCATCTCAGCGGCCTCCACCGCCACCACGAAGTCGCCCCGGGCGTCCACGCCGCAGGAGGCGTCCGGCTGGGGGGCGCCGGCGATCTTCCCCAGGTCCGCCGCCTCCATCTCCACCACAAAGAGGCCCTCCTCCCGGCGCTGGGACTTGACGGGCAGGCCATAGCTGGCCGCCAGACGGGTCAGGTTCTGTACGGCGATGGCGTTATCCACATGGACCTCCAAAACGGAGGGGACCGCCAGCGCCTTCAAGGCGTTGGACGCCATAACCACCGGGATGGGGCACTGCTTGCCCACGGCATTGACGACGACAGTTTCCATCATACGTTCCTCCTTACGTGCTGCCAGCGCAGCCCTTTTTGCGGCGGCGGGGCAAACGCCCCGGCTTTCGTTATCTTTTATCATAGCATACGAGAGGACGCCATACAAGGCGTATGCCGGTATTGCCGGAAAAAATTTTGCCGCAGCGAGGGGCGGCCCGCGGGTCTGGATTTTACGGCCGCGCCGCGGAAAGCGGTACAGGGCCAAGCTTGCCATGCCTGCGCACAGCAAAGCCCCCGCCGCCCCGTCGGGGCAGCGGGGGTGTGGGAGCTTTACGCGGCGGAGGACCCGCCGGCCGGGCGGAGGAGGATCGGCTCCAGCACCTGGCGGGGGATCTGGAACGCCGGGGTCCCCATGCTGCCCGGGGCTACCTCATATTCCTCGAAGAGGATGACCAGTTCGCCGGCCGCGTCCAAGCAGAAGTTCTGGTCCGGGTCGATCCGCTGGAAGCACTCCTCCTCCGACCAGATACCGCCGAGGACGAAGTAGTCCGCCTGGCCGGCCTCCACCGCCGCGGTCATCTGCCGCAGGATCTCCTGGCTGATGACGCCCACATAGTCCGCCCCCTCCTAGAACAGGTCGGCCAGGGACAAGATCCGCCCGCTGGCCTTATCCAGGGTGAAGCACCGGCTGTATTGGCCGGAGCCGCCGGCGTTGAGGACACCGTCAAAGCGCACGGAGAAATACGCCGCATCGTCCCGCAGAACCTCCTGGGACACGTCCATCCCCACATAGCCGTTGTAGCGGCGGGCGGCGTACCACCAGAAGGCCTCCTCCATCTGGGAGAGGAAGTCCTCCCGCTGCTGCGCCAGGGGATCCGCCTCCTCCGCCCCGCTGGAGAGGTCCTCGGAAAAGGCCGTGTCACCCCAGCCGTAGGTCCGGGCGTCTATGAGGCGGGCCGCTGCCCCCAGGACCGGGGTGTTTTCCAGGCTGTCGGCCAGCTGGGGCAGGCAGTTGACCATGAGGAAAAGCGCCAAGAGGCCGAAGGCGGCGGCAGCCGTCCCGCGCCGCAGGGCGGCGGAGGGTCGGGGCTGTTGGCCGGGGGCCGGCGGCGCGTCGTGCCAGAGGAAGAGGGTGGCGCGGAATTGAAACGTCTCCCGCTCCCAGCGGCATTGGATTAGGCCGTGGTACTTCTCCGCTACGGCCCGGGCGCTGCGCAGGCCCAGGCCGTGGCCCGGCCGGCGGGAGAGGGGCAGCCCCTCCCCGTCGAAATCGGGCCGCTCCGGACAGGGGTTGTCCACAGCCACAGTCAATTTCTGCCCGTCAAGCAGCTCCAGGCGGACGTTGAGGCAGCCCTGCCCACCGGGGAGCGCCTGGCAGGCGCGGACGGCGTTTTCCAAGGCGTTTGCCAGCAGGACGCACACGTCCAGCTCGTCAAAGGGCAGCTCCTTTGGCAGGCGGATGTCCGCCGTCACCCGGCAGCCAAGCTGTTCGGCCTGGCCCAGGTAGGTGGAGAGAACGGCGTTGATCGGGAGGTTCGGGCAGTAGGACCGCTCCTCCGTCTTGGACAGCTGCCCGCCCAACTGCTGGACATACGCCAGGATTTCGGGGGCCTGGTCCTGCCGGGCCAGCCCCTCCAGTACGAGCAGGTGGTGGCGCATATCGTGGCGGTAGGTGCGGCCCAGCTGGAGCTGCTGGCGCAGCGACTGGCACTGCTGGCGCTGGAGCTCCAGCTGGCGTTTGACGGCCAGCTGCTGGTCCCGGAGCCTGGCAACCTCCGCCGAGGCGGCGAGGGTGCGGGCGAGGATGGCAAAGACGGACAGCACCGTTACGAGGAGAAGGATGAGGATGGTGGGGTTGGTGGCAGAGCTTATGAAATAGGACAGGAGCAGCGTCATCGCCATCGCCGGGAAGCAGAGGGGGAGCCAGCGGGCGTCCTTCTGAAGAAGATCGGTTTGGAAGAAGGGCCGCAGGCGGCGGAAGGTGAGAAAAACCAATGCCGAGGCCGCCAGCAGCAGGCAGGCGGTCTCCACAAGGAGGAGCTGCCAGCCAGGGATCTCCGGCCCGCCGCCGGCCAGCTGCAGGAGCTTGCGCAGGACCGTTAGGCCAAAACAGGCCGCCGCGGCCACCGTCCACACAGCGGCTGTGGGGAAGAAACCGGAGCGGGAGAGGAGGTGCAGCGCCGCCACGGCCGGCAGGTAGGCTGTCAGCGGCAGCAGCGTCAAAACCAAGGTCACGTCCCGCCCGGACAGGAGCAGCCAGCCCTGGAGCGCAAGGATCCCGGCCAGGACGGCAGCCCCGATCCCCCAGCGGGCCGGCCGGGAAAAGCGGAAGACCCCCAGCGTTCCGCAGATGGTGACAAAAGTGGCAAAAAGGATGCCCTCCCAAAGAAATTTTTCCATAGTTCCCCCTGTGTTCTCTCCGTTTTCGGCGCTCCGTCCCATCGGGCCGGCGGCGCCCGCCTCCCCGGGCGGCCCATCCCGCCCGGGGAGCGGCGCAGGCCGCCCCTTCCAGGCCCTACGCGTGCTCAAACTCCAGCTTTTCCTCCGCGTACCACATGTTCCACTGAAACTGGAAGGCACGCAGGTCCTCCGGCGTGGCGCAGCAGAGGGTGAGGGAGCGGATCTGGGGCGCGGCGCGGTAGCGGTCCATCACGGCCTTCAAAATCTGATAGGCCGCCCCGGTGGCCTTCCAGTCCGAGCCGGCAAAGGTCCAGCAGGGGAGGGTGATCTCCGTCTGCCCCGCCTGGACGGCGGCGTCCAGCCGCTCCACCGTCCACCGGGCCAACTCCTCCGGGCCGTGGAAGCGCAGGGCCGGCGCCGGCTGGGACGGATCCAGGGAAAATTGGACATTCTCTTTCATAACAGCTGCCTCCTATGGAAAATTTAACGGTTTTTTCACAATTGTAACCGAAATTGTCTTGTTTCCGGTTTCCCGGTCATGGTAAGATAAATAGGACAAACTTGCAGCCGCCGCCGGCGTCCGGCTCCCCGGGCGCGGGTTTCGGCGGCTGACGCGGAGCGGCGGCGCCGGCGGCTGGCGCGCTCTGCCGGCGGAGGGCCGGCTCCGCGGAGAAGGGGGGAAGGTTTCTCCCGTCCCGGGAGGGATTCGGGGGCGGGCGGGGCCCTCCCCGGGACACCCCTTGGGAAAGGAGACGATACCATGCAGAAAATCATCCCCTCTTACGACGGGACCCTGCGCAGCCACCTGCTGACGGTTCCCACCTGTATCACCAGCTGCACCGGCATCCGGATTTTCGGGCGGCGGATCAAATCGCTGGTGTTTTCCACCGACGTGGCCATTATCAAAAATGTCAACGCCGACGCCATCATCGCCGTCTACCCCTTTACCCCCCAGCCCTCCATCGCCCAGGCCATCATCGGCATCAGCGACGTGCCGGTGTTTGTGGGCGTGGGCGGCGGCACCACCGCCGGCCGGCGCTCCGTGCGCCTGGCGGCCTATGCCGAGCACCAGGGGGCCTACGGCGTGGTGGTCAACGCCCCCATCGCCGACGAGACCATCGCCGAGATCAAGAAGGTGGTGGACATCCCGGTGATCGCCACCGTGGTCTCCTTCAATATGGACGTGGGCAAGCGCCTGGCGTCGGGGGCGGATATCCTCAATGTCTCCGCCGCCGCCCAGACCCCGGAGCTGGTGGCCGCCATCCGCCGGGACTTCCCCGACGCGGCCATCATCGCCACCGGCGGCCCATCGGACGAGACCATCATCCGCACCATTGAGGCCGGGGCCAACGCCATCACCTATACGCCCCCCTCCAACGGGGAGCTGTTCTCGGAGAAGATGCGGATCTACCGGGCCAATTTCAACGATCCCAAGTGACCGTCAGCCCCGCCTTTCGGCGGGGCTTTCGTCCCCCCGTCCCGAGCCGCCGCGCAACCGCGCCCCCAGACCCAACGGCGCGGCGGCGAGACAGCAAGCCCCAGCCGCGCAGACGCGGCGCAGGGCGCGCAGGCCCGGCCCGCCGCCACAGCCAAGCGGCGGGACGCGGCATAGCGGGCGGGCGCCGGAAGGCGCCCGCCCTTTATGTTTCGTCCCAAAACCGCTTTTTCGCCTGCTGGGCGGTGACCACAAAGAGGGCCAGGATCCCCACTATGATGAGGAGGTAGACAGCTCCGGCCCCCTCCCCAAAGGGCTGCAGGTAGGCCAGGATCCCAAACCCCACCAGCAGCACGCCGATGACGATGGCCCGGGGCAGGACAAAGGCGGTAAATTTCTCCGGGTCCCGGCAGGCGTCCAGGGGAAAGCTGGAGGAGAAGAGGAGCTTTGGCGCGAAGAGGGTCTTCTTCACGGCGCACAGCAGGCTCTGGTAGAGGAAAGAGACGCCGTAGGCGAAGATCACCAGGTAGAAGATCTGGAAATAGTCCATGTAGGGCATGGCGGTTCTCTTTTCTCTGTCCGGGACGGGCCCGGTGCTGAGCGTATTATACCGTCTGAGCCGCCGGAACGCAACCGCTCAATTTCCCGCCGCGGCGGTCCGGCGGGAAATTACGACCGTTTCTCGTAGTACACCGCCGCGGCGATGGAGACCGCAGCCTCCAGGGTGATGGTGAGGCCGGAGAACAAAAACAGGCAGCCCCACACCAGGTTCTCCGTAAAGACATAGGCCAAAAGCCCCAGCACCGTGGCGGCGGCCTGCACCCACATGAGGACGCGCAGGGTCTGGCTGGCGGTTTTGAGGCGGATTAGGCGGCTGCGCTCGTCCCGCTCCTCCACCCTGTCCTCCATGGAGGCCCTTTTGGAGAAGGCCCGGACAAAGCCGGTGACCCCGATGGCCAGCATGATGAGGGACAGGACCACGGATTTAATCTGCTGGGGGAGAAAGCCGCTGGCGTCCGCCGCGTCCCGGTAGAGGCAAAAGGCCCCGACGGCGGTCCACACGATCCCCCAGAGGAGCCCCTTTTTGTTATAGATCTTCATACTGCTGATCCTCCTGCTGCTTGTTTTCCTCCAGGCAGTACAGCGTCTCCATGGGCGTCCCCAGCGCCAGGGCGATGCGGTAGGCCAGGAGGAGGGAGGGGCTGTACTGCCCCTTCTCAATGGAAATGATGGTCCGCGCCGTCACATGGGCAAGCCCGGCCAGCTGCTGCTGGGTGAGGCCCAGGGCGGCGCGGAACTCCTTGACCCTGTTTTTCATGTCCCACTTCCTTCCCTAGGAATATGAAGGAAACTTCATGTGAAGGTAACTTCATATTACCGCGGCGGGACGGGGCTGTCAAGTGGGGAGAGAAAAAACTTCCGGGGCGGAGACCGTCCCGGAAGAAATAATATGTCGTATTCTGCTGCCGGCGCCTAGGCTGGGAGGGCATCCGCGCCAGGCCGTCCCTCAGTACACCAGCAGGCCCAGGCCGGTGAGAACGTGATAGAGGAGGGCGGCGGCCTCCTCCCGGAGGATGGGGGCCTCCGGATCCAGGGCCGCCAGCAGGGAGAGGGCGTCGCCGCTTTCATCCATCACAAAGTCCGTCAAGAGCAGCAGGGAAACCGCGGCCCAGGGGGCATAGCCCTCCGCCGCCCCCCCGTCCAGAACCGGCGGGTCCTGGGAAAATTCATAGGCGTCCGTATTGAGGAAGGCGGCCAGACGGCCCAGAATGGTGATGAACTGCTGGCAGGTCATGGTGTCCTCCGGGGCGAACCGCCCGTCCCCCACGCCCTCCACAAAGCCCATCCGGGCCATGTCGTCCACGGCGCTGGCGTACCACTGGGTGGTCACGTCGGTGAAGGAGCCGGTGCTGCCGGAGTAGAGGTTGAGGGCCTGGGACAGCATGGCGCAGACCTCCGCCCGGGTCATGGTGTCGCCGGGGTGGAAGAGGCCGCCGCCGCTGCCCCGGAGGATGTCGTAGGTGGCCAGGGTGTTGATGGCGTCGGCGTAAGGGCTCGCCGCCGCATCGGTGAACCAGCGGCTGTCCCCCGCCGCGTCAAACAGCTCCACCGCCTGGGCGGTGGTGATGTCCGTCCATCCCTCCGCCGTCCCCAGGGACAACTCCACGTCCGGGGCCAGCGCCCCCAGCAGCGCCCGGAGGGTGACGGCCGACGCCTCTGCCGCCGCAGCGGCATTGACATAGAAATCCTCCCCCACAAGGCGCAGCCGCAGCCAGCCCTCGCAGCTCTCCTCCCCCGGGTCCTCCTCACACAACAGCAGGGCCACCGCCTCCGTGTCCGACTCGATGACCAGCAGGGTGGGGATGACGCCGATGGCGTCGGTGGTGTTGCCGCCGGCGGAGTAGAACCGGTCGGTGGTGATCTTGAGGGCGTCGCCGTCAAAATAGGGGCTGTTGGTCTCGTCCAGCACCGACTGGGCCACCCCCTTGCCGTAGGTCCGGGTGCCCACGGAGATGCCCCGCCCGGTGTCCCGGACGGCGGAGGCCACGATCTCCGAGGCGCTGGCGGTGTAGGAGTCGGTGAGGAGGATGAGGCGTTTGTCCGTGAGGGGGTCCTTATCGTACCACCCGTAGGCGTAGTGCCCCTCCCGGTCCCGCATCTGGAGGAGGATGCCGCCGCCGGAGAAGGCCCCGGCGGTCTCTATCGCGGCGGTGGTGACGCCGCCGGTGTTGCTGCGGAGATCCAGCATCCAGATCTGTACGTCGCTGTCATAGGTCTCCAGCCCCTCCCGAATGTACCTCCCGGTCTCCTGGCCGAAGGAGCGGCAGTCCAGGTAGCCGATGTCCCCCGGGAGGACGGTGGCGGTGGTGTTGTGGATCTCCACCACCTGCCGCCGGATGCGGAAGGAGAGGGTCTCCTCCCCCCGAAGGACCGTGACGGAGACATAGGTCCCCTCCCGGCCCATCAGCGCCCCGGAGAGCTGGTCCAGGGGAAAGCCGGCGCAGGGCTGCCCCTCCACCGCCGTGAGGATGTCCCCCGGCTGAAGGCCGGCCGCCTCCGCGCCGCTGCCGAAAATGACGGAGACCACCCGGGCCCCCTCCTCCGCCAGCGTCAGCTCCAGGCCCACGCCCACAAAGGAGCTGTCCTGCTCCACGCCGCTGAGGAACTGCTGGTACTCCTCCGCGGTCATATACTCTGTATAGGGGTCCCCCAGGCTTGCCAGCAGCTCCTCCAGGGACTGGGCCGCCCGGGCCTGGTCCGGGATGGGGTTTACATACAGCTCCTCCAGCAGCGCCAGCGCCTGGTCCACCGTCAGCGCCGAGGCGGAGGTGACCAGGAGGAGGGCGGCGCAGCCCAGGGCAAGAAACTGTCGCAGCAGTCGTCTGATCATGGGTACGGTCTCCTTTCCCGCCGCCTTCACGCGCCTGCGCCGGCGGCATTGCCTGGCCCCTATTATACCAGCCTGGGGAAAATCTGCAACCGGTGTTTTGGATAAAGCGCCCCGCCCCGGGCGGCAGGGCCCGGGGCGGGGACAGCTTGTCACGCTTTGGCGATGTAGGCAAAGCCGAAGGCGCCGGGTCCCACATGGGTGCCGATGGTGGCGCCGATGCGGCAGTCGTGGAGGCGGCTGGGGAGCAGGCCCTGCTGGCGCAGCAGGGGGATCAGCTCCCCCTTCTTCTCCGGGGAGCTGGTGTAGAGGAAGTAGGAGGGGAAGGTGTCCTCCACCGGGTTCGCCGCCAGCAGCTTGAGGAGGGTTTTGGTGGCGGCGCCGGTGCCGAAGGCCTTGGAGGCCACGGCCACCCGGCCCTCCCGCACGGTGACGATAGGCTTGAGGCGGGAGACGGTGCCGATGGCCGCCTGGGCCGCGGAGAGGCGGCCGCCCTTCCGGAGGTACTCCAGGGTGTCCACCACGGCGAAGATGCGGACGCGGTCCTTCAGCCGCTCCAGCTCCCCGGCGATGGCGGCGGCGCCCAGGCCGCTGTCCCGGAGCTTGCAGGCGTAGTTGACGAGGATCTGCATGCCGGCGGTGGCGGAGCGGGAGTCCACCAGGTAGATCTCCTCATATTCGCACATCTGCCGGGCGATAAAGGCGCTCTGATAGGTGCCGCTGAGCTCGCCGGAGAGGAGGATGCAGACCACGCTGTCCCCGGCGGCCTTGGCGGCGGAGAACACCTGGAGGAACGCCTCCGGCGTGGGCTGGGAGGTGGTGGGGTGGTGCTGCCCGGCGGTGAGCAGCTGGTAGAACACGTCGCAGCTGAGGTTCTCCCCGTCGTAGTAGGACGCGGGGCCGAACTGGACGCTCATGGGGATTTTCGTCACCCGCCGCAGCGTTGCCTTCTCGGCGGGCAGGTCGGACGCGGAATCGGTAATAATGCGGATCGCCATGATGACCTCCATCAAGGCCGCGGCCCAAGAGCTGCCGCGGCGGCCGCCGTTTACGGCCGGCGGCAGGCCAAATCTCTTAAAAAATACAGGGGCGCCCTATTCCGAAGAGGATCCCAGGGTGTTCAGCACCTCCGCCGCCTGGCGGACCATGGGCAGCAGGGCGCGGACCTTGTCCTCCCCCATGGACGCCACCAGCTGGTCCACAATGCCCAGGGTGTGTGCGTGGGAGGAGCGGTAGACCGGGCCGCCGCCCTCCTTCAGGCGGACCTCCACCACCCGCCGGTCGGCGGGGGAGGGGGTGCGGGTGATGACCCCCTTGTCCTCCAGGGAGCGGAGGATGGCGTTCATCTGGGACTTGAGGATCCTGGTCTTGACGCACAGCTCGCTGGCGGTGAGACAGCCGCCCTCCTCCCGCCTGCGGGCGAGCAGATTGCAGACCAGGGCCTCGTTAAAGGACAGCCCGGACACCACCCGCCGGTTTTCTACGGCGGCGATCAGCTGCATCCAGGCGGCGATGACCTCCTCGCTGAGCTGGGACATGGCGGCACCTCCTGTTTGTTCATAAAGTGAACTATAGCGGACGGGCGGGAGAATGTCAAGCCCAATTTGGCCGAATGTGGAAAAATTCCGGGCCAGGGGGAACAAACGGCGGGGCGGGCCGTCTAAGTGGGTAGAACGCGAAACGGGGGGCGCGCCGGCGGCGCGTCACGCGGGCGGCAGCCCGGCGGAACAGGAGGGATTTGGATGCGGCGAGGGATTTTTTGGGTGTTTCTGCTGGCGCTGTGCTGCGGGGCGGCGGCCTGTGCCGCCCCGGCGGACAGCGGGGACCAGGAGGCGGCGCCCCCGGCGCTGGAGGAGCTGCTCCAGCCCAACGGGAGGGCGGCCTTTGACAGGGACTTTCTGGATATCAACGGCGCCCTGTTTTTGCAGTATCACCGTCTGCAGGCGTGGACAGGGGAGCATTTGACGCCCGCGGCCTATGGGGATCTCCTGGGGGAGGCGGAGGAGACCGTCTATCTCCCGGAAGAGAACCGGAACTACCGGTATGCCCGGGAGCTGGGCAGCCGGCCGGTGCTGCTGCGCTTTGCCGGGGGCAGCGAGCTCCTGGGGCAGCTGGAGGGGACGCTGTGGGAGGACCTCATCCAGGTGGACGGGTTCCGTCTGACGGGGACGCCGGAGGCGTCCGTCTGCGGCGTCCGGGTGGGGGATTCCCTGGAGACGGTGCTGAACACCTTCCGCATGGATACGCCCAGCCGGGGGACCGACTACAACGGCGCGGCGGTGTGGTGGCTCTATGACGACCGGGAGGTCATCTCCCGGTACGGCTACCTTGTGATGGACGGGGAGCGGCCGGACTACGTCTGCTATGTGGACGGGGGCGCGCTGGTGTTCGATCTCAACGCGGCGGGGACGGTGGAGGAGATCCGCTTTACCGCGGATATCGAGACGGCGGAGTGGTACGCGCCGCCGGACTACCTCTACCCCTACGCCGACGACCTCTCCGGGGTCAGCTATCCCGGCAACTTCCAGAGCAACTGCCTCCGCCCCTGCTACGACGTCAACGGCAAGTACGCCGTGGCGGGAAATGGGATGTACCAGCTGAGCTACCTGCTGCCGGAGCTGGGGCCGGGGGAGACCTACCGCTATGACTACACCGCCATGATGCAGGACGCGGCCTTTCTTCTCAGCGCCTGGGATGTGGAGACGGTGCGGTTCTCCTTCCAGAGCCCTGCCTGGGGCTATGAATATCTGGTGGACATCACCGAGGAGATGGTGGACGAGGCCCTGGGGACGCCGATGGACACCTTCCGCGACGCCTGGCTGGAGGATCGGATCCGGGGGGAGGAGAATGACTTCTCCGCCTTTGACGAGGCGGTCCGGGCCATCCGGTGGGAGCCGGAGCGGAAGACGGGGACATCCTATGAGGAGATCCAGGCCGGGGCGCCGGAGCTGCTGGCGGACAACAGCCGCCCCGTGGTGGAGGAGCTGCGGGTCAACGGCGAATACTTTAGCTACTGGACGCTGCGGGAGGATACCGTCAGCGCCTGGCTGGGCCTGCCGGTGTCGGTAGAGGAGATCCCCGCCTACGAGGAGGCGGAGGTCTACCGGGTGGCGGCCTATGAAGGGGGCGTGATCCTGGGCGGCTGGACCCCGGGGGGCTATACAGAGCAGATCGGGGACGCCGGCGCCCTCTATGTCAACGGGGCCGCCCCCATCAACGTCAACGGCATCAAGGTGGGAGACAGCGCGGAGAAGGTGATCCGCAGCTTTGCCGTCCAGGGGGCCTATGAGACCGTGCAGCCGGACCAGGACGTCGGCGAGGCGGTGATGCTCTACGGCAAGGTGTGGTACGGGGAGCCCTACGGCTACGCGGCCGTGGAAAACGGGAGATTTACCCAGGTGGTCTACGGCGTCGGGAACAATTTTTCTGTGACCTACCTCCTGGACGAGGAGGAGAACGTCCGCGCCATCCGCTGCCAGCTGGAGGGGGACATGGCCCTGCCCATAGAGCCGTAGGGCCGCCCCTGCCGGCGGAAGGCGCGGGGGGACCGGAGAAAAGGGAGAGAGGCAGGGCGGCGCCGCGCGCCCCTCTGCCTCTCTCCCGGCGGCTGTCAGCTCACTTCTTGTCGGTGGTCTGGCTGCTCTTTTTATCCGTACCCTTGCAATTCTGACTGCCGGTCTGATTGCCGGTCTGGTTGCTGCTCTTGTTCTTATCCATGTCTGTCACCTCCTTTGCAAGACTGCGTACGGGCCTATTCTGCCCGCCGGGCAGAAAAATATACCGCCCCGGGGATAAAATTCCCCGGGGCGGCTTATACTACCGGTACTTCAGATAAGGAGGAGATACGGATGGAACTTCAAAACAGCGTCACAAAGGACAATTTGCTGCGGGCCTTTGCCGGGGAGAGCCAGGCCCGCAACCGCTACGAGATCGCCGGGGCCGTGTGCAAAAAACAGGGCCTGGAGGTGCTGCAGATGATCTTTGCATACACCGCGGGGCAGGAGAAGGAGCATGCGGAGATCTTCTACAAGCATCTTAAGCAGGCGGGCTGCGACAATATCGTGATCTCCGCCGGATACCCGGTGGACCGGACGGAGGACCCGGCCCAGCTGCTGCAGCTGGCGTCGGCGCACGAGGACGACGAGTTTGCCGATATTTACCCCGCCTTCGGCGAGAAGGCCAAGGAGGAGGGCTTTCCCCAGATCGCGGCCTCCTTTCAGATGATCGCCGCCATTGAGAAGGTCCACTCCGAGCGCTTTGCCCGGTTTGCAAAGCTGATGGAGCAGGGCAGGCTCTTTGTCAGCGAGGTGGAGACGGAATGGATCTGCCTCAACTGCGGCCACGTCCTCAAGGGCCTGCAGGCGCCGGAGCGCTGCCCGGTCTGCGACCACAGCCGGGGCTATTTCATCCGCATGGAGCTGTCCCCCTTCCAGCGCTGAGACGCGGCGCTGTCCGGGTCCCGCCCGCCGGGCGGGACCCGGACTTTTTCGTCCCGGGCGGGGGAGGGGGGAAAATCCTGCTGGATTTTCCTTTACATTTGGAGAGGAAGCTGGTATACTGAATGTCGCAAATCAGTGAATCGCCGCGGCAGGGGAAGTCCGGTGAAAGACCGGCGCAGTCTTACCTCTACTGTATTCGCCCCCTTGGGGCGTAAGCCAGAATACCGCGCCGCGGCTAGGAACACAGTGCTCTTAGGTGGAGAGACTGCGCGGCCCCCGTATCTGGTGCGACACGCTCTTTCCCGCCTGGGAGAGGGCGTTTTCTTTTGCGAAAAACCGGGATTTGACGAGGAGGAGCGGGACGTGGCAAAGCTGGAGCACTATATCACCGTGGGGAAAAAGCGGCTGCGCTGCGGCTACACCACCGGCACCTGCGCCGCTGCGGCGGCCCGGGGGGCGGCGGAGGCGCTGCTCACCGGCCGCTTTCCCCCGGCGGTGACGCTGACCACCCCCGCCGGCATCGCTGTGACGGCGGACCTTCTCCACACCGCCGCCGGCCCCGGCTGGGCTGCGTGCGCCGTGGAGAAGGACGGGGGCGACGACCCCGACGCCACCGACGGCGCCCTCATCTTCGCGCGGGTGGAGCGGCGGGCGGCCGCCGGCGTCGCCATTGACGGCGGCGAGGGGGTGGGCCGGGTGACAAAGCCGGGCCTGGACCAGCCGGTGGGGGCCGCGGCCATCAACTCCACCCCCCGGCGGATGATCCGGGAGCAGGTGGAGGCGGCGGCCAGGGCCCACGGCTGCGCCGGGGGGTGGTCTGTGGTGATCTCCGTCCCGGCGGGGGCGGCGCTGGCGAAAAAGACCTTCAACCCCCGCCTGGGCATCGTGGGGGGCATCTCGGTGCTGGGCACCGGGGGCATCGTCCGGCCCATGAGCGAGGAGGCGCTGATGGAGACCACGGGGGCGGAGCTGTCCACCCTCCGCTCGGCGGGCAGGCGCCATGTGCTGGTGACGCCCGGCAACTACGGGGAGGACTTCTCCCGGGACGTGCTCCATCTGGACCTTGGCAGCTGGGCCATGTGCAGCAACTACATCGGCGACGCCATCGACCGCGCGGCGGTCCTGGGCTTTGAGAGCTTTCTCCTGGTGGGCCACCTGGGCAAGCTCATCAAGGTGGCCGGCGGCGCCATGAACACCCACTCCCGCACCGCCGACGGCCGGCGGGAGACCCTGTGCGCCCACGCGGCCCTCTGCGGGGCGGACCGGGAGCTGGTGGAGCGGCTGTTTGGCTGCCTCACCACCGACGAGGCCGTCCCCCTGCTGGACGAGGCGGGGCTGCGGGGGGCCGTGATGGCATCCCTCGGCGCCGCCCTGGGGGAGAACCTCCGCCGCCGGGCGGGGGAGATGCGCATCGGCGCGCTGTTCTTCTCCAACCGGTTCGGCATCCTGGGGACCACCCCGGGGGCGGAGGAGCTCCTGGCCATCCACAGCGCCGGGACAAAGGAGAAATTCGCGCAGTGACATCCGAGGGAAGAGAATTTGGGAGGAATTGACTATGATCCACTTTGTTGGCGCCGGCAGCGGCGGCGCGGACTTGATCACCGTCCGGGGGGCGAGGCTGCTGGGGGAGGCGGACTGCATCATCTACGCCGGGAGCCTTGTGAACCCGGCTCTGCTGGACTACAAAAAGGAGAGCTGCGCGGTCTACGACAGCGCCGGCATGACCCTGGAGGAGGTCATCGACCGCATGGCCGAAAATGAGAAGAACGGGAGGAACACCGTCCGCCTCCACACCGGGGACCCCTGCCTCTACGGGGCCATCCGGGAGCAGATGGACGAGCTGGACAGGCTGGGCCTTCCCTATGACGACACGCCGGGCGTCTCCTCCTTCTGCGGGGCGGCGGCGGCGCTGCGGGCTGAGTACACCCTGCCCGAGGTGTCCCAGAGCGTCATCATCACCCGCATGGCGGGGCGGACGCCGGTGCCGGAGGGGGAGGCGCTGCGGAAGATGGCCAGCCACGGCTGCACCATGGTGCTCTTCCTCTCCACGGGCCTTCTGGAGGACGTGGAGCGGGAGCTTTTGGCCGGCGGCGCCTATACCGCCGAGACCCCGGCGGCCATCGTCTACAAGGCCACCTGGCCGGATGAGAAGGTGTTCCGCTGCACGGTGGGCACCCTGGCAAAGACGGCCAGGGAGAACCATATCACCAAGACCGCCCTCATCACCGTGGGCGGTTTCCTGGGGGATCAGTATGAGCGCAGCAAGCTCTACGACCCCGCCTTCAGCCACGGCTGCCGGGAGGCCAGCCGATGAACATCGCCCTTACCGCCTTCACCCGGCGGGGGGCGGCCCTGGCGGAGCGGCTGGAGGCCCTTCTCGCAATGGAGGGCCACGTCTGCGCCCTGGACTACCCCGGGCGGCTGGCGGAGGAGCTGTCCCGCCCCGGCGGCTACGAGCGGGTGGGGGACTGGGCCGGGGCGCAGTTTCCCCGGCGGGACGCCCTCATTTTTGTGGGGGCCGCGGGCATCGCCGTCCGGGCCATCGCCCCCCATGTGAGGGACAAGTTCACCGACCCGGCGGTCGTCAGCCTGGACGAGGCAGGGCGGTTCGCGGTGCCCCTCCTCAGCGGACACGTGGGCGGGGCCAACGACCTGGCCCGCCGTGTGGCGCAGCTGCTGGGCGCCGTGCCGGTGGTCTCCACCGCCACCGACGTCAACGGCCTCTTTGCCGTGGACGCGTGGGCGGTGGGGCACAATTTTGCCATTACGGACCGGGGGCTGGCAAAAAAGGTCTCCGCCGCCCTCCTGGAGGGAAAGCGGGTGGGCTTTGCCAGCGACCTGAACCTGGAGTGTCCGGCGGACCTCTACGAGGGAAAGGCGGACCTGGGGGTCTGGGTCACCTGCCGCGGCGAGGGCGGCCCCTTTCCGGAGACGCTGCGCCTGGTGCCAAGGTGCCTGGCGCTCGGCATCGGCTGCCGCCGGGGGACCGGGGAGGCGGCCATCCGCGCCGCCGTGGAGGAGGCCCTCACGGGCTGGGACCTCCGGGCGGTAAAGCAGGTGGGGACCATCGACCTCAAGAAGGACGAGCCGGGGCTCCAGGCCTTCTGCGCGTCCCTGGGGGTGCCCCTCACCACCTATACCGCGGAGGAGCTCAGAGCGGCGGAGGGGGATTTCACCCCCTCGGACTTTGTCCGCAGCGTCACCGGCGTGGACAACGTCTGCGAGCGCTCGGCGGTCCTCTCCGGCGGGCGGCTGACGGTGCCCAAGCAGGCGAAGGACGGCGTCACCGTGGCGGCGGCCCTGCTGCCGGACTTTTGAAGACAGAAATAAGACGAGCGATCCAAATAAGGAGAAGAATATATGACTTTGACAGTTGTGGGCCTGGGCCCCGGCGCGGGCCGGGACCTCACCGGCCGGGCGCGGGACGCCATCGAGAGCGCGGATCTGGTGGTGGGGTACACCGCCTATATCGACCTCATCCGGGAGGAGTTTCCCGACAAGGAGATGCAGTCCACCGGCATGCGGAGAGAGGTGGACCGCTGCCGCGCCGCGGTGGAGGCCGCGGCGGCGGGCAAAAACGTGGCCGTGGTGTGCTCCGGGGACTCCGGGGTCTACGGCATGGCCGGCCTCATCTACGAGGTGGCCCGGGCGTATCCCCCTATTGATATCGAGGTGGTGCCCGGCATCACCGCCGCCTGCGGCGGCGCGGCGGTGCTGGGAGCGCCCCTGACCCACGACTTTGCCGTGATCTCCCTCAGCGATCTGCTGACGCCCTGGGAGAAGATCGAAAAGCGGCTGGCCGTGGCGGCGGAGGCGGACTTTGTCATCTGCCTCTACAACCCCCGCAGCCACAGCCGGAAAGACTACCTCCAGCGCGCCTGCGACATCCTGCTGGCCAACGGCAAATCCCCGGACACGGTCTGCGGCTATGTGCAGAACATCGGCCGGGCGGGGGAGCGGGCGGTGACGACCACCCTCCGGGCCCTGCGGGACAACGAAGAGGTGGATATGTTCACCACCGTCTTTGTGGGCAACAGCCAGACCAGCCTCATCGGCGGCAAGATGGTGACCCCCCGGGGCTACCTCCAGCGGGAGAACTGAGAAGAAAACGAGGATTTCCATGAAGATTTTGCTCTTTGCCGGCACCGGCGACGGCCATGACCTGGCCCTCTGGCTCCGGGAAAAGAACATCCCCTTCACCGTCTCCGTGGCCACGGAGTACGGGGAGACGCTGCTGCCGGAGGGGATGGACGTCCATGTGGGCCGGATGGATGTGCCCGCCATGGCGGATTTGATGGGGCAGGGGTACACCCTGGCGGTGGACGCCACCCACCCCTACGCCGTGGAGGTGACGAAGAACATCCGCGCCGCGGCGGAGAAAACCGGCCTAAGCTATCTGCGGCTGCTGCGCCGGTCCGACGGGGAGGACCAGTGCCGCAGGGCGGACACCATGAAGGCGGCGGCGGAACTGCTGCTGGAGCTGCCGGGGAACGTCCTTCTCACCACCGGCAGCAAGGAGCTCCACCATTTTGCCCTCCCCGGCCTCCGGGAGCGGTGCTACCCCCGGGTGCTGCCCATGGTGGACTCCCTGGAGCGGTGCCTCTCCCTGGGGTTCCCGCCCAGGAACATCATCTGCATGCAGGGACCCTTCACAAGGGAGATGAACGCGGCCACCCTGGGGCAGTACCACATCAAGACCCTGGTAACCAAGAACACCGGGGACTACGGCGGTTTCCGGGAGAAGGCCGACGCCGCCCGGGAGGCGGGCTGCGCCCTTCTGGTGGTGGAGCGGCCGGTGCGGGAGGAGGGCCTCTGCATGGAGGAGATGCAGGAGACGATCATGGAGATGGTTGCGAAATGAAGGTCTATTTGATCGGTGTAGGCATGGGAAATCCGGAGACGCTGACCCTGGCGGCAAAGCGGGCCATCGAGGAGAGCGCTCTCCTCATCGGCGCGCCCCGGCTGCTGGAGGGCTATGAAAAGAAACGCTGCGTCCGGGCCATTTTGGCGAAGGACATCGCCGCCGCCATCGCGGCGGAGGAAACCGGCCCCGCGGCGGTGCTCCTCAGCGGGGATATCGGCTTTTACTCCGGGGCCAAGAGCCTCTACCCCCTGCTGGAGGGATACGAGGTGGAGGCCCTGCCGGGGATCAGCAGTCTGGTGTACTTCTGCGCCCGGTGCCGCACCCCCTGGGAGGATGTGCACCTGGTGTCAGCCCACGGGAGGGCCCACAACGCCCCCGGCGAGATCCAGAGCCATGAGCGCACCTTCGTCCTCACCGGCGGCAGCTACCGGGCGGGGGACCTGTGCCGGGACCTCTGCGGCTGGGGCATGGAGCAGGTCCAGATCACCGTGGGGGAGCGGCTGAGCTACCCGGATGAAACCATCACCCGGGGCACCGCCGGGGACCTGGCGGGCCGGGAATTTGACAGCCTTGCCGTGGTGCTGGCGGAAAATGACCGGCCTGTCCGCCGGATATGCACCGCCCCCGGCCTCCCGGACGAGGCCTTCCAGCGGGGCAAGGTGCCCATGACCAAGGAGGAGGTG
This sequence comes from uncultured Oscillospiraceae bacterium, assembly GCA_944385425.1. Classification (GTDB taxonomy): domain Bacteria; phylum Bacillota; class Clostridia; order Oscillospirales; family Oscillospiraceae; genus CAJFPI01. The sequence continues at coordinate 22,686 of CALWXD010000107.1, forward strand.
CGGTGCCTCTGCATCGCAAAGCTCCGCCTGGAGGAGCACCACACCCTATGGGACGTGGGGGCCGGCACCGGCTCGGTGTCCATCGAGGGCTGCTTTGCCCTCCCCAAGGGGCGGGTGTTCGCCGTGGAGCGGAAGGCGGAGGCGGTGGCCCTCTTGGAAGAAAATGAGGCCAGGTTCGGCCTGACGAACCTCCTCAGCGTGGAGGGGCTGGCGCCGGAGGCCCTGGAGGGCCTCCCCGCCCCGGACCGGGTGTTCCTGGGAGGGACGGCCGGAAATATGGAGGCGATTTTGCGCCTGGCCCTGGAGAAAAATCCCAAGGCCCGCGTGGTGGTCACCGCTGTGACCCTGGAGACCATCGGCGAGGCGGCGCGGTGCTTTGACGCCTTAAATTTTGGGGATGTAGACATCGTCCAGATCGCCGCCACCCGCACCAGAAAAGCCGGGCGCTACCACCTAATGGACGCCCAGAACCCGGTGTGGATCCTCTCGGGGGAGGCGGCGCGCCATGGGTAACCTGCCAAGACTTCTGCTGTGCGCCCCCGCCAGCGGCGGCGGCAAGACCACCATGACCTGCGCCATTCTGGAGGCCCTGGTGGAGCAGGGGGCAAGGCCCGTGGCCTTCAAGTGCGGGCCGGACTACATCGACCCCATGTTCCACAGCGAGGTCATCGGCGCAAAGTCCCGGAACCTGGACCTCTTCTTCCTGGGAGGGGACACCGCCCGGAGCCTCCTCTATGAAAACGGCGCCGCCGGCGGCGTCAGCCTCATCGAGGGGGTCATGGGCTACTACGACGGCATCGCCATGACAAGCGAGAGCAGCGCCTACGACCTGGCCCGGGAGACCGGGACGCCGGCGGTGCTGGTGGTGGACGGACGGGGCCGGGCCCTCTCGGCGGCGGCCCTGGTGAAGGGCATGGCGGACTTCCGCCCCGACGCCAACATCCGGGGGGTGCTCTTAAACCGCGTCTCCCCCATGCTCTATCCCCGGCTGAAGGCGGCCATCGAGGGGGAGACGGGGATCCCTGTCTACGGATTTCTCCCGGAGCGGCCGGATGTGGCTCTGGAGAGCCGCCACCTGGGGCTGGTGACCGCCGCGGAGGTGGCGGGGCTGCGGCAGAAGCTTGCCGTTCTGGCGGACCTTGTGCGGCAGCACATCGACCTTAAGGGCCTCATGGCCCTGGCGCAGGCCGCGCCGGACCTGGCGGCAAGGCCCATGGCCCTGCCGGAGCAGGTGCGGGGCAGGCCCCGGATCGCTGTCGCCAGAGATAAGGCCTTCTGCTTTTACTACGCCGACGCCCTCCGTCTTCTGGAAAAGCTGGGGGCGGAGCTGGTGGAGTTCTCCCCCCTCCGGGATAAGAGACTGCCGGAGGGCTGCGCCGGGCTGTACCTGGGGGGCGGCTACCCGGAGCTGTACGCAGCGGAGCTTTCAGAAAACGGGGCCATGCGCTCCGCCGTCCGGCAGGCGGTCACGGTTGGGTTGCCCACCGTCGCCGAGTGCGGGGGGTTCCTCTATCTCCATGGGACCCTCTCTGACGACGCTGGCCGCCCCTGGCCCATGGCGGGGGTGTTCCCCGCCGGGGCGGAGAACACGGGAAAGCTGGGCCGGTTCGGGTATGTGACCTTGACGGCAGGGAAGGGCGGCCTCCTGGGCCCGGCGGGGACAGCGCTCCCCGCCCACGAGTTCCACTACTGGGACAGCGCCGCGCCGGGGGCGGATTTCCACGCCCAAAAGCCCCGGTCCCACCGGGGCTGGGACTGCGCCTATCACACCGAGACCTTATACGCGGGATTCCCCCACTTTCACCTGTGCGCCGCGCCGGAGGCGGCGGCGCGCTGGGTGAGAAGGTGCGAAGAATATGAGAAGAAATCGAGGAAATTGCTATGACGCTGCAGGAAGTTCTTTCCAACATCACCCCTGCCGACGGGCAGGCCATGGACACCGCCAGGGTCCGGTGGGACGCGGTGGCCCACCCCCTCCACAGCCTGGGGCTGTTGGAGGACGCCATTGTGAAGATCGCCGGGGCCCAGGGGACCGACCGGGTCAGCCTGGGGAAGAAGGCCGTGGTGGCCATGTGCGCGGACAACGGCGTGGTGGCCGAGGGGGTGACCCAGTCCGGCCAGGACGTCACCGCCGTGGTGGCCAGCCACATGGGCATGGGCACCTCCAGCGTCTGCCGCATGGCCAAGGTGGCCGGGGCGGACGTGGTGCCGGTGGACGTGGGTGTGGCCGTGCCGGTGACGGAGGGCCGCATCCTCCAGCGGTGTGTCCGACGGGGGACGCGGAACCTGGCGGTGGAGCCGGCCATGACGGAGGCGGAGTGCCTCCAGGCCATCCTCACCGGCGTGGAGGTGGTGCGGGATCTCAAGGGACAGGGGTATACCCTCCTGGCCACCGGGGAGATGGGCATCGGCAACACCACCACCTCCGCGGCCCTGGTTTCCGTTCTGCTGGGCCGGGACCCGGAGGAGGTCACCGGCCGGGGGGCCGGCCTCTCCACGGAGGGCCTTGGCAGGAAGGTGGACGCCATCCGCCGGGGCATCGCCGTGAACCGTCCGGACCCTCAGGATCCCTTGGACACCCTGCGGAAGGTGGGGGGGCTTGACATCGCGGGCCTTGTGGGCGTGTTCCTGGGGGGCGCGCTGTACCATATCCCTGTCCTCATCGACGGGCTCATCTCCTCCGTGGCGGCGCTGGCGGCCGCCCGGCTGTGCCCGGCGGCCCTGGACTACATGCTGGCCAGCCACGCCTCCAACGAGCCGGCGGGCCGCCTGGTACTGGAGG
>CALWXD010000108.1 GCA_944385425.1 uncultured Oscillospiraceae bacterium
CCACGCCCTTGCCCTTGATGGTGTTGGCCAGGATCAGCACCGGCTGCTCCGTGGCGGCCCAGGCGCGGCTGAGGGCCTCGTCCAGCTGGTCGAAGTCGTGGCCGTCGATCTCCACCACGTCCCAGCCGAAGGCTCTCCACTTGTCGGCAAAGGGCTCCAGGGCCATGACATCCTCGGTCTTGCCGTCGATCATGAGGCGGTTGCGGTCCACGATGCCGATGACGTTGCCCAGCTTGAAGTGGGAGGCGGACATGGCGGCCTCCCAGACGCTGCCCTCGCCGCACTCCCCGTCCCCCATGAGGCAGACGGTCTTCCAGCCCTTCTTGAGGTACCGGGCCCCCAGCCCCAGGCCCACCGCCATGGAGAGGCCGTGGCCCAGGCTCCCGGCGGAGGCGTCGCAGCCGATGACCTTGTTGCAGTCCGGGTGCATGGCGAAGGGGGAGCCGAAGTGGTTGAAGGTCTTGAGGGTCTCCTCGGGGAAGTACCCCTTCTTGGCCAGCACCGGGATATACCCCGCCGCCGCGTGGCCCTTGGAGAGGATGAACCGGTCCCGGTCCTCCCACTTGGGGTTGGCCGGGTCCACATTGAGGTACTTGAAGTAGAGGATGGTCAGAATGTCGATGATGCTGAGGGATCCCCCCACATGGGCCCCGCCGGACCAGGCCATCACGTCGATGACGGTCAGGCGCAGCTCCCGGGCCAGATCTTGAAGTCTCTGTTTCTCTTCCATCGAAAGTGCCATGGGCTGTACCTCCCTATCTCAAATTTTGCCGCGTCGAAAATACAAAAGTAGAGAGTTCTACTTTCTATTTTTTAGTATAGGGCATTGTGCAGTCTACCGCAATATTTGTTTTTCTTATCACAATTTTTCTGCGTTTTGCACAAATTCCCTGTGCGTGGACAGGCGTTTTCCCCAAGAGAACCGAGGGAACAGGCATGCGGCTCCCCCGACGGCGAGGGCCGCAAAAGACAGCGGCGGCATCTCCGAAACGGAGATGCCGCCGTGGGCTTTTGTGATAAAGAGGGGATTTCCGCGGGTCCCGCCCGGTTTGGGCCGGCGCATAGACAGGGTTTCGCGGTCCCGCCGCCGGCACAGGGCGGCTTTACGCGTCCGCCTCCGTGTAGTCCGCCAGCACAATGGCGTAGACCGCCTCCATGAGGTCCACCACTCCTTCGCGGCTGACCAGGCAGACGGCCTCCCCGTCCACCTCCGCCACGCAGCGGGTGCCGTCGTAGCGGTAGAGGACGATCTCCGTCTCCGGCCGCGTTTCGCTGTCCAGATGGGCGGTGAGGCGGATCTCCTCCTGGCCGGGGGCGCCGTCAAAGGAGAAGTCCTCGGCGCTGCCGGCCTTCAGGCCCTCCAGGGCGCTCTGCAGGCCGGTGAAGTCCACCTCCGTCTCCCCGTAGGTCCAGATCCGGCTGCCCGCCTCGTCCTCGCTGCCGTCGGCGGCGAGGGTGTAGGCGCTGCCCTCCAGGGTGATGTCCAGGGCGGTGACGGCATCGAGGTCCGCCCGCAGCACCGCCCGGTGCCTTAGGTCGTCATAGCGCCCGGCCAGCAGGGCCTCGCAGGTGGTCGCCGACACCCGGTAGACGATCTGGGAGTCCCCCACCCGCACATAGCCGGTGACGTCCTCCGGCTCCTGGCCGGCCTCCTCCGCCGCCTGGGCGGCGGCCAGCTCCTCCGCGTCCCGGCTGACCGCCAGGACATAGGTGCCGGAGATCTCCGCCCCGTCCTCGTCCGTCCGGGTGTAGTCCACCTCCACCGTCAGCTCCGGGTCGTCCAGGCCGTACTGCTCCAGTTCCTCCTCCGTGACGTTGTAGGTCACATAGTCGATGAGGCGCAGGGTGGTGAGGCTCTCCAGATAGTCCCCCACCCGCTCCGTATCCAGGGGAACGGTTTCGCCGCCGTCCTCCGTGAAGTAGACGTCGTCGCCAAACCAGGCGTCCGCGCTGCCCTCCGCGTAGGAGACGGCGTAGTCCGCCGCCCCGGCAAAGCGGATGGCGGACACCGTGTCGTAGGAGAGGGACTCGTCCTGGTCAATGAGGTCGCTGAGGGTCGCGCCGTAGGCGTCCAGGGGGTCGCTGGCCGCCAGATAGACGGTGCCCTCCCCGAAGGAGACGTACCGCTGGCCGTCCACCGCGCTGGTGCCCCCCAGGCGGATCTCCCAGGTCTCCTCCTCCGTGGCGATGGTGATGGAGCAGGCCGGGTTGTCCAGGCCGTACTGGCCCTCCTCCTCCGCCTCCTCAATGACGAAGGCGGCGGAGAAGGGGTCAAAGGGCGCCAGGAGCTCCTCCATGGCCGCCGGGTCCACCGGGAAGGCGGCGTCGGCATCATAGGTCCAGCCGCCGTCCTCCCCCCGGGTGAAGGCCAGGGCGGTCTCCCCATAGGTCCAGGAGAGGGACTGGACGCTGTCGGCGGCGATGGTCAGCACCGCCTCGCCGCTGACCGCGATCTGCTCCTGCCGCTGCTGCCAGTTGAGGGCGGCAAAGGCCGCCGCGCACACCGCCAGCAGCACCGCCACCAGGATCAAAAGCCGCTTAGACCGCGCCATGCTGCATCCGCCTCCTTCTCAACACGATATAGATCCCGATGCCCAGGAACAGCAGGGGGAACACCCCGATCATCAGCACCTGGAGCAGGGAGGCCGTGGCCTCGCTGATGGTCAAATAGTTGTAGCTCAGGGACCGGCTCCGGATGGCCAGGGACTGACTCTCCCCGATGAGCTGGGACAGGGCGTTGATGACCAGGTCCTGGTTGGCCCCGGAGGAGTAGGCGTTGAACTCGTCGGTGAGGAACTGGTCCGAGGCGAACCAGATGAGCTGGCCGCCGCCATTGTCCTCCACGGACACCGCCAGGGCAAAGGGGCCCTCCGCGTCCCCCTCCTCCCACTCGTAGGTCTCCAGCTCATAGCCGGCGGCCTTGCTGTAGGACTGTTCCGAGGTGGTGAGCAGCGCCGTCACCGTACCGGCGCCGATGTCCGCCCCCACGGTCAAGCCGATGGACAGGGGCAGGTAGGTGTAGTAGTTGGAGTCGATCAGGGGGTCGGTGATGGCGCTGCTGTTTAGGTCGGGCATGAGGAGGTAGGGGACCATGGCGTAGTGGGCCCGGTCCATGTCCACCACCAGCCCGTCGTGGGCGGTGACCCCGTAGTCGGACAGCAGGCTGTACAGGTTCTCCAGCAGGCCGCCCTCCACCGCCCCGGCACACACCAGCAGCTTCCCGCCGCCGGAGACATAGTCGGCCAGGATCTCCTTCTCCTCCTGGGAGATGTCGCTCTGGGGGGCGTAGATCATGAGGCAGGCGGCGTCCTCGGGGATGGCGTCCACGTTCAGCAGGGACAGGGTCTGGGTCTCCAGGTTCTCCTTCTCCAGCTGCCGGGCGAACTCCTCGGGCAGCGCCCCCTCCCCGTGGCCCTCCACCAGATAGACCTGGGGGTACTCGTCGCTGGTCACATAGTCGATGGCGGAGGTGATGGCCCCCTCCCCGTCGAAGTCGGTGGCGTCATAGCCGCCGGTGTACATGTTGACCTCCCCCAGGTAGATGTCGGTGAAGGGGATGTACCGGTTCTTCTCCCCGCACTCCACCACCAGGCTGTTGTTGGCCACCGCCTCGTCGGTGTACTGCTGGGCGAAGGTGGGATACACGTCCGGGTTGCGCTTGACCACCGTGATGTGGTCGGAGAGGCTGTCGTACTTGTCCAGCAGGTTCTGGATCACCTCGTCCTCCTCCCCGGACTGGACGATCCAGTAGATGGTCACGTCCTGGGTAAGGTTGTTCACCACCACCTTGGTGTTGCTGGTGACGGAATAGAGCTGGGCGGCGCTGATGTCCTGCCGGGTGAGGGTGGCGGGCAGGGCGGAGGCGAAGACGTTCACCGCGATGAGGATGGCCAGCACCACCGCCGTCACCGCCAGGGCGTAGCCGCCGCCCTTGAGGGCGTTGCCCTCCCCGGCCCCGTCTTTGGCCCAGGGAGAAGGTTTTGGCAGTTTCATCAGTTGTACCTCCGTTTCTCCATGGACTGGACGGTGAGGAACAGGAAGAAAGCGATCACCGAGGCGTAGTAGACCACGGCGGTCCAGTCGAAGACGCCGTTGACAAACACATAGAACCGCTCGAACAGGGACAGCTGGGTCATGATCCTGGGCAGCAGCCCCTCAAAGGCCGCGGAATTCAGCCAGTAGGCGATGAGGGTGATGGCCAGCAGAACAAACCCAATCCCCCAGGCCAGGTTCTCATTCCGGGTCACATACTTAATGAGGAGGCCCAGCAGGATGATGAGCACATACAAGGTCACCGCCGAGCCCAGCGATGTGGAGGACACATACTCCGACAGGCTGACGCTGTAGTAGTTCAAGAGGATAGCGGCGATGCTGATGCCGGCGGCAAAGCCCTGGTTCTCCGTCAGGGAGGAGAGGAACATCCCCGCCGCCAGCAGGGCGCACCCCAAGAGGAAGAAGGCGAAGAGGGAGCCGTAGGAGGTGGGCAGGTAGACCTCCCCGAATTGGGCGAAGATCAAGGGGTAGATCGCGATGACGCACAGGGGGACGGCGTACACCGCCAGCAGGGCCAGGTACTTGCCCAGCACCACCTGCACCGTGGTGATGGGCAGGGAGTAGAGCAGCTGGTCAGTCCTCTGCCGCCGCTCCTCGGCCACGGTGCGCATGGTGAGGATGGGCACGATGACCACGAAGGCCAGGCAGCTGTTGGCCAGCACAAACTCAAAGTTGCTCACCGCGGCCTGGAGGTTGTACATCATGGCCCACAGGCCGATAAAGGCCAGGAGGCACCCACCAAAGAGATAGGTGGTCAGCGAGTGGAAATTTCCCCGCAGCTCATGGCGGAACACAGCGGTCATCTGGCATCCTCCTCTCTCTCGGTCTCCTCCGGCGCGGCGGGGTCGCTCAGCTCCAGGAAGACCTCCTCCAGGCTGGCCTTTTTGGGGGTCAGCTCCAGCAGGACGGTGTTCGCCCCGGCAAAGGCCAGGAAGATGTCCTTGCAGACCAGGTCAATGTCCTGGCCGCTCACATGGACTAAGACGGCGGTGCGGCCGTCCTCCTCCCCCCGCAGCTCCACGCCGGAGATGTCCGGCACCGCGGACAAAAGCCGCTCCACCTGTCCCGGCTCGGCCAGGGCGGTGAGGGCGATCTCGCTGGGGGTGAGGAGCTTCCGCTCCAAGTTCTCCGGGGTGTCGAAGGCGGCCAGCTTCCCGTGGGCGATCATGATGATCTGGTCGCATACGGTCTGCACCTCCGAGAGGATGTGGGAGCTGAAGATCACCGTATGGCTCCTGCCCAGATCCCGGATGAGGTCCCGGATCTCGATGATCTGGATGGGGTCCAGGCCCACGGTGGGCTCGTCCAGCACCACCACCTGGGGGTCCCCCAGCAGGGCCTGGGCGATGCCTAAGCGCTGGCGGTAGCCCTTGGACAGGGCGGCGATGCGGCGGTTTGCCATGGCGGTGATGCCCGTCTGCTCCATGACGGCGTCCATCTGGACGCCCAGCGCCTCGCCCCTTAGGCCCTTGGCCTCCCCCACGAAGCGCAGGTACTCCCGGGGGGACTCGTTTAGGTACAGGGGGGGCTGCTCCGGCAGGTAGCCGATGAGCTTTTTGGCCTGTCTGGGCTCCTCGAAGATGTCGTAGCCGCCGATGTGGACCTTCCCCGCGGTGGCGGACAGGCAGCCGGTCATGATGTTCATGGTGGTGGACTTCCCCGCGCCGTTGGGGCCCAGGAAGCCGTAAATCTGCCCGCTGTCGATGGTTAGGGACAAGTCGGACACGGCGGTGACCGCGCCGTACCGCTTGGTCAAGTGTTCGATCTCGATCAAGGCTGTTGCCTCCTTCCAAATGCTTTCAGTTCATTGTAAGGCGGCTGGCTGAAACGGCGCTGAAAAAACTGTGAACAAACGGAAAAGAAACGAGAGGGGGCGGAAAACCCGGCCCCCTCCCCTAGTGCAGGAAAAGCTCGATATAAAAGCGGATGCGCCCGTCCCGGCTCTCCGCCCAGATCCGGCCCCGGTGGCCGGAGACGATCTGCCAGGCGATGGCCAACCCCAGGCCGAAGCTGCCGTCCCGGCTCCGGGCCCGGTCGGTGCGGTAAAACCGCTTGAAGAGGTTTTGAAGCTCCTCCGGCGGGATGGGTTCCGCCCGGTTTTCCACCATCAGCAGGCAGCGGTTGTGGCCGGCACGGTCCAGGTGGAGATAGACCGTGGAGGGGGATATGGCGTATTTCTGGGCGTTGTCCAGCAGGATATCCACCGCCTGCCGCAGCTGGTCCCCCCGGCCCCACACCGTCAGCCCCGGCTGGATCCGGGAGGTGAGGGTGAGCCCCCGCTCGAAGAACACCGGCTCAAAGGGGAGGACGGCCTCCTCCACCAGGGCGCTCCAATCCACCGCCGCCATAGGGGCCCCGGCCGCCCCGCCGTCCGCCCGGGCCAGCTCCAAAAGGTCCTCCACCAGCTGGCGCATCTGCCGGGCGGTGGAGAGGATGTGGCCCGCCGGGCCGGCCTCCTCCGTTCCCTGGAGGAGCTCGGCGTTGGTGGTGATGACGGCCAGGGGGGTCTTCAGCTCGTGGGAGGCGTCCGCCACAAACTGCCGCTGCTGCTGCCAGGCCCGCTCCACCGGCTTCACCGCCCACCGGGCCAGCAGCAGGCTCAGCCCCAAAAAGGCCAGGAAGCTGAGGGCGCCGATGAGCAGGCAGGCGCGGATGAGGCTGTCCAGGGTGGCCTGTTCGCTGGAGATATCGGAGAACACCAGCCGCTCCCCCCTGGGGGTGGCCACCCGGCAGAAGCGCAGGTGGTAGTCCTCCAGCACCCCGGTGTCCCCCGGGGCCCGCCGGACCTCGTCCGCCAGGTCCTGGAGGAAATCCGTGTTGGACAGGTCGTAGTACCCGCCCCCAAAGGCGGATACGGTGCCGTCGGCCTCGATCTGCAGCGTGAAGTAGGGCAGGCGCACCTCCTCCGGCGCCTCGTCCGGCCGGCCCGGCTGGTCCAGGACGGGGAAGGAGGCGATGGCCCGCATCATGTTGATATTTTCCGCCTCCAGATCCACCCGGGTGGAGTGGTAGATGAGGCCGAAGATGACGCACAGCATAGCGGTGACAATGGCCATATTGATGACGACGAACTTCAGCCTTAGGCGTTTCAGCATGGCTCCTCCACCTCCAGATGGTACCCCAGCCGGCGGATCGTCACGATCTTTATATGGGAGCCGATGCTGGCCAGCTTTTTCCGCAGGAAGCCCACATAGACCTCCACATGGTTCTCCGTGGCGTCGGAGTCGTACCCCCACACCTTTGCCAGGATGCTCTCCTTGGACAGGTTGGCGCTGCCCGCCTGGAGCAAAGCCCGCATCACCCCGAACTCCTTGGCGGACAGGCGGACGCTGTTCTCCCCGCAGATCAGCATCCCCGTAGCCAGGTCCAGGGCCGTGTCGCCCAGGGCCATCTCGTCCACCTGGCTGCCCTGCCGCCGGAGCAGGGCGTTGATGCAGGCCAGCAGCTCCCGGCTGTCAAAGGGCTTGGTGAGGTAGTAGTCCGCCCCGGCGTTAAGCCCCTGTACCCGGTCCTCCAGG
>CALWXD010000109.1 GCA_944385425.1 uncultured Oscillospiraceae bacterium
GCCAACCGGGTGCAGAAGTTCGTGGACTGCCGCACCCGGGACGTCTCCCGCCGGGAGATCTATATCGTGGAGGGGGACAGCGCCCTTGGCAGCGTGAAGCTGAGCCGGGACGCGGAGTTCCAAGGCATCATGCCCGTCCGGGGGAAGATCCTCAACTGCCTCAAGGCCGACTACGCCAAGATCTTCAAAAGCGAGATCATCACCGACCTCATGAAGGTGCTGGGCTGCGGGGTGGAGGTGCAGAACCGCCATGTGAAGGACCTCAGCTCCTTTGACCTCAGCAGCCTCCGGTGGAGCAAGGTGGTCATCTGCACCGACGCGGACGTGGACGGGTTCCAGATCCGCACGCTGATCCTCACCATGCTCTACCGGCTGTGCCCCACCCTCATCCGGGAGGGGTATGTGTATATCGCCGAGTCCCCCCTCTTCGAGATCAACTGCGGGGAGAAGACCTGGTTTGCCTACTCCGAGCGGGAGAAGGCGGAGATTTTGAAGGGCCTGGAGGGGAAGAAGGTGAAGATCGACCGCTCCAAGGGCCTGGGGGAGAATGACCCGGACATGATGTGGCTGACCACCATGAACCCGGAGACAAGGCGCCTCATCAAGGTCATGCCCCAGGACGCGGAGGCCACGGCCCAGATGTTCGACCTCCTCCTGGGGGATAACCTCCAGGGCCGGAAGAATTTCATCGCCAGCGAGGGGTATAAGTTCCTCGACCTGGCGGATATCTCGTAATTTCCGCCCCCCATTCTCTTTTTGAAAAAAGACTAGACCCGCAGGTCTGTGTCGGAGGGCAACCGCCGCTGTGCGGCGGCGCTTGGCCCGGAGACGGAACGGGCCGCGGCCGGTCCAAGAGAAAAATTTTTTGCCGGATAGGGAAAGTTTCCTGTTTCCCTGTTCGGATATTTCTCCTTTCGCTGCGTATTGTGTCTGCCTGCGTCTACTAACCGCGCTCCTCGCTGGCGCTCAGCGCTGCTGCGGCGGTGGGCGGCAGACCGTCCTCGCCATCTCTGCCCCACCGGGGCAGCGCGCAGCGGAGCGGTCAGCGCGGACAGTGGAGCAGAGAGACACGTTTCGCAGCGAAAGCCGCTGCTCTCTGACAGGAGAAGAGACAGCCGCCACGGTCTGCCCACACGGGGGCCGGGGTGTCCCCGGCGGCGTTTTGGGTACTTTTTCGCCGTGGAAAAAGTACCTCGCCCGGAGGCGAAACCTCCTCTCCCGTTGGGGGAGCGGATCCGTTTCCCCAATGGGGGAAGAAAAGAAAAACCCGCCGCCCGGCGGAACGGACGACGTTTTGATATGTTTCAACCATTACCCGTATGAAAGAAGGAGGAAAACCCATGAAAAAGTGGCTTGCTTTGGTTTTGACTCTGGCGCTGGCCCTCTCCCTGGCGCTGCCCGCCGCCGCGGCCGACGACAGCGCTGCCGCCGCGCCGGCAGAGGGACAGGACGGCGTGGCGGCCGTGATCACCGCCCTGGGCGGCGTGCCCGGGCAGGTAAACGTGCTGTGGAACGGGCGGTGCATCGCCTTCCCCGACGCGGCCCCCGAGCTGCAAAACGGCCGCACCATGGTGCCCATCCGGGCCATCATGGAGGACCTGGGGGCGGAGGTGACCTACAGCGCGGACCGGGTGGTGACCTGCGCGCTGAACGGCGCCGTCATCACCTTCGCCGTGGGGGCCGGGGAGGCCGCCGTGGAGCGGGACGGGACCGCCGAGACCATCGCCCTGGACAGCCCCAGCTACCTCAAGGACAACCGCACCTATGTGCCCCTGCGGTTCATCAGCGAGGCCTCCGGCTACGACGTGTTCTGGGACAACGCCGCCCGCACCGCGGTGATCCTGGACCGGGAGGCCGTGGTGAACGGCCTGGACGAGAACCTCTCCATCCTCAACGGCATGCTGGCCCAGCAGGCGGCCTTCTACGACCCCGACCAGTCCTACGCCGCGGACTACACCCTGGATGGCACCCTCTCCCTTCAGGACGCCGGCAGCGCCTGGACCGACCTCGCCTTCGGCGGGGAGATGTCCCTCCTCTGGCGGGGGGCGGACTACGAGATGACCGCCACCCTGGACCTGGAGGAGCTGATGGAGCAGCTGCTGCCCCTCATGCTGGGCATGGAGGCCGACGCGGTCCAGGACCTGCTGCCGGACAGCTTTCTCCAGCAGCTCAACCACCCGGAGCTCGGCCTCATCCTCAACAGCGACGGCTACTGGCTCCACATGCCCCTGCTGGACTACCTGGCCGCCGGCGACCCCCTGGAGCAGTGGGAGGAGCTGATGGCGCAGGACACCTGGTACGACGTGTCCGCCCTTTTGGGCGTGGACATGGGGGAGCTGCTGCAGGCGGTCTCCGTCACTCTGTCCCCCGACGCCACCATGGGCAGCCTCCTCTATGACCAGATGGTGAGCACCATGGAACTGCTGGGTCAGTCCGGCAGCCTCAGCTACCTCAGCGCCCCGGATACCCTGGCCCAGATGAAGGACCTGCTGGACACCTTCTTTGGCGACGACACCTTCACCCGCAGCGGCACGTCCTACCGGTGGAGCCTGGAGCTGGAGGACCTAATCGCCTACACCCAGCGGCTGACCGGCGAGACCATGGACCCGGCGGACCTGGAGGGCCTCGCCTTCTCCATGGACATGACCGTGGGGCAGAACGGGGAGACCGATTTCACCTATGCCTTCTCCATGAATGACGAAAGCGGCAGCGGCAGCTTTATTATGAGCGGCGTCTCCGGCGCGGAGCGGGGAAGCCTCGATCTGGCGCTGGCTGTGTCGGGCCTGATGGACCTGGAGGTCAGCATGGACTACACCTGCCGGGAGACCAGCGCAACTCCCGCCGCCCAGCCCCCCGCCGGCGCGGTGGTGGTGGACGACCCGGCGGCGCTGTAGCGCCGCGCGCAGGATTTTCAGAAAGGAGCGCTTTGATATGATCGTTTTGGTAACCTACACCTGCCGCCCCGGCAAGGCGGCGGAGTTTGTCAACGCCATCCGCGCCGAGGGGCTGCAGGAGGTGATCCGCCAGGAGGCCGGCTGCCTCCAGTACGACTACCACCAGTCCCTGGAAAACCCGGACGTGGTGCTGCTGCTGGAGCGGTGGGACTCCTCCCGGGCCCAGGAGCGCCACATGACCCAGCCCCACATGTCCCGCATCAGCGCGCTGAAGGCGGAGTATGTGGAGCTGTCCAAGGTGGAGAAGTACCAATAGGACGCCTCAAGGCGCAGGGCGGCCCCCGGCGGGGCCGCCCCGGGCCGTCCCTGAGCTGTCAAAGAAGTCCTGGGGCGGCGGGGCCGCCGCCATCAGATGCAGCCCCAGCTGCAGCCCCAGGGCAAAGGCCTCTGTGCCCCAGCTTAGGCGCAGCTGATCCAGAAGGTCTGCAAAATCCAGGCCGTCCCCCGCCCGGGCGGCGGCGGCAATGCGTCCGGCCAGGGCCTCCTGCCCCTCCCCCTTCATCTGCGGCGCGGCGTAGTGGTCATAGAGCCACTCATAGGCTGCGTTCATCCCAACTCCTCCTTTTATAGATACCAAGAGCAAGATAATTATATGATTTGTTCCATATTTTTTCAATACTTGAAAGCATTCAAGGATTTTCCACGCATTTTATGCCTCTTTTATGACAGACGGCAGTTCGTCCGCTGCGGGATGCGCGGCGGCATCATATAGAAGGAGCGCTCCCCGCCAAGGCGGCCGGACGGCGCTCTGGTAGATTGAAGATAAGGAAACGACGGAACATGCCAAAGAAAAAATCCCCCGGCCAGGGGAAAAAACGGGAAAACAACCCCAATGTGCTGGGCCTCCGGGCCCAGGTGCTGGAGCAGCCCATCACCGACACCCTGGAGCAGAACTACATGCCCTACGCCATGAGCGTCATCGTCTCCCGGGCCATCCCGGAGATCGACGGCTTTAAGCCCAGCCACCGCAAGCTCCTCTACACCATGTACGAGATGGGCCTTCTCACCAAGGCCCGCACCAAGAGCGCCAACATCGTCGGCCAGACCATGCGCCTCAACCCCCACGGCGACGCCGCCATCTACGAGACCATGGTGCGCCTCTCCAAGGGCTACGAGGCCCTGCTCCACCCCTTTATCGACTCCAAGGGCAACTTCGGCAAGGTCTACTCCCGGGACATGGCCTACGCCGCCAGCCGCTACACCGAGGCAAAGCTCAGCCCCATCTGCGCCGAGCTCTTCCGGGACATCGACCAGGACACGGTGGACTTTGTGGACAACTACGACAACACCCGCAAGGAGCCCTCCCTCCTGCCCACCACCTTTCCCAACATCCTGGTCTCCGCCAACCAGGGCATCGCCGTGGGCATGGCCTCTCAGCTGTGCGGCTTTAACCTGGGGGAGGTCTGCGACACCACGGTGGCCTACCTCAAAAACCCGGAATGCGACCTCTCCGCCACGCTGCTGGCCCCGGACTTCCCCACCGGGGGGCAGGTGATTTTGGACCAGGCGGGCCTTGACGAGATCTACCGCACCGGCCGGGGCAGCGTAAAGCTCCGGGCCAAGTGGCGGTATGTGAAGGAGCAGAACTTGATCGAGATCTACGAGATCCCCTACACCACCACCACCGAGGCCATTTTGGACAAGGTGGCGGAGCTTTTGAAGGCGGGGAAGGTGAAGGAGCTCTCGGACATGCGGGACGAGACGGACTTAAACGGCCTCAAGCTCACCATCGACCTCAAGCGGGGGGTGGACCCGGAGAAGCTGATGCAGAAGCTCTTCCGCTCCACCACCCTGCAGGACACCCTCTCCTGCAACTTCAACGTCCTCATCGCCGGCAGCCCCAGGGTCCTGGGGGTGCGGGAGCTGCTGGAGGAGTGGTGCGCCTGGCGCACCGAGTGCGTCCGCCGGCGGATCTACTTCACGCTGAACAAGAAGAAGGACAAGCTCCACCTGCTCCGCGGGCTGCAGAAAATCCTGCTGGACATCGACAGGGCCATCGCCATCATCCGGGAGACGGAGGAGGAGGCCATGGTGGTGCCGAACCTAATGATCGGCTTTGGCATCGACCAGGTCCAGGCGGAGTATGTGGCGGAGATCAAGCTGCGGAACATCAACAAGGAGTATATCCTCAAGCGCACGTCGGAGCTGGAGACCCTCCGGGATGAGATCGACGACCTGGAGGACACCCTCAATAAGCCCCAGCGGGTGAAAAGGCTTATCATCTCCGAGCTGGAGGCGGTGAAAAAGCAGTACGCCGTCCCCCGCCGCACGGAGATCCTCTACAGCCACGAGGTGGAGGAATACCGGGAGGCCGAGGAGATCCCCGACTACCCGGTCCACCTCTTCCTCTCCCGGGAGGGGTATTTCAAGAAGATCACCCCCCAGTCCCTCCGCATGGCCGCCGAGCAGAAGTACAAGGAGGGGGACGGGCCCCTCCAGTCCTTCGAGGCCCGGAACACGGAGGAGGCCATGTTCTTCACCGACAAATGCCAGGTGTACAAGTGCCGCCTGAGCGACTTTGGCGACACCAAGGCCAGCGCCCTGGGGGACTATCTGCCCACCAAGCTCTCCATGGAGGCGGACGAGCACCCGGTGTTCCTCTACCTCCCCGGGGACTACGGCGGCCACCTGCTGTTCTTCTTTGAAAACGGCAAGTGCGCCCGGGTGGAGGCCGCCGCCTACCGCACCGCCTCCAACCGCCGCAAGCTCACCGGGGCCTACAGCGACAAGAGCCCCCTGGCGGCGGT
>CALWXD010000110.1 GCA_944385425.1 uncultured Oscillospiraceae bacterium
TAGCCCACCTTCTCCATCACCCGGCCGATGATCTTGAAGTGCATGGGCAGCATATTGGGCACAAGGATGGTGTGGGTGTGTTTCATCTCCTCGGTGAACACCACATAGTTCTGCTCCCGTTTCACGCCACGACCACCTCCTTCTCCTGTTGTTTCTTCCGGCTCTCCTGCTCCTCCAGGGCGCCGATGAGGCTGCGCAGCCGGATCTTCACCGCGCCGAGGTTTGTGATCTCGTCGATCTTGATCTGGGTGTACAGCTTGTCATACCCCTCCAGGATGGAGCGGACCTCGTCGGTGGTGATGGCGTCCACCCCGCAGCCAAAGCTCACCAGCTGCACCAGCTGGGTGTCCGGGTGCTCCCCGGCGTACCGGGCGGCCCGGTAGAGGCGGGCGTGGTAGGTCCACTGGTTGAGGACGTGGACGCTCACCGGCTCCGCCAGGTGGCAGACGCTGTCCTCGCTGACCACCACAAAGCCCAGGGACACCGCCAGCTTGTCGATGCCGTGGCCGATCTCGGGATCGATGTGGTAGGGGCGGCCGGCCAGGATCATAATGGGCTTTCCGTGGTCCCTGGCCCACTGCAGCGCCCGCTCCCCCTCCGCCCGGACGGCGGCCATGTGGGACTCATAGGCGGCAAAGGCCGTATCCACCGCCTTGCGCACCGCCCGGCGCTCCACGCCGGGGAAACGGGGGCTGAGGCACTGATACAGCTCCTTGGCCAGCTCCCTGCGGTCGTTGATATTGAGGAAGGGGTAGAGGAAGGTTGTGTTTTTCAGATCGTCCATGTTCCCCTGCAGGAGCTCGGAGTAGTAGGCCACCACGGGGCAGTTGTAATGGTTGTCGCTCTCGCGCTCGTCCACGTTGTAGGTGAGACAGGGGTAGAAGATGGCGTCCACCCCCCGCTCCAAGAGCTCCTCCATGTGGCCGTGCATGATCTTGGCGGGATAGCAGGCGGTGTCGGAGGGGATGGAGAACTGCCCCTTCTCGTAGGTCCGCCGGGTGGAGAGGCCGCTCACCTCCACCCGGAACCCCAGGGCGGTAAAAAAGGCGTGCCACAGGGGCAGCAGCTCGTACATCCCCAGGGCCAGGGGCAGGCCGATGGTGCCGAGGCGCCCCTCCCCGGGCTGCAGGGCCGTGAGGGCGTCCCGCTTGAAGGCGTAGAGGTTTGGCAGCTCCTCCGTCACCTTCAGCCCCAGGCCCTTCTGGCACTGGTTGCCGGAGATGAACTTCTTTCCGTTTCCAAAGGTGTTGACCGTCAAGCGGCAGTGGTTGGCGCAGCCCTGGCACACCGCGGCCTTGGCCGTGTGCTGGAAGGTTTTGAGCCCCTCCTCCGTAATCAAGGTAGATGCGGTGAGGTCCATGGCGTAGAGGGCCGCGCCGTAGGCCCCCATGAGGCCGGCAATGGCCGGGCGGATCACGTTGCGCCCCAGCTCCCGCTCAAAGGAGCGGAGCACCGCGTCGTTGTAGAAGGTGCCCCCCTGGACCACGATGTGCTCCCCCAGCTCGTCGGCGCTGCCGGCGCGGATCACCTTGTAGATGGCGTTTTTCACCACGCTCATGGAGAGGCCGGCGGAGATGTCCTCCACGGTGGCACCGTCCTTCTGGGACTGCTTCACCGAGGAGTTCATGAACACCGTACAGCGGCTGCCCAGATTCACCGGGGCGGCGGCGTGGAGCCCCTTCTCGGCGAAGGCGGCGATGTCGTAGCCCATGGATCTGGCGAAGGTCTCGATAAAGGAGCCGCAGCCGGAGGAGCAGGCCTCGTTGAGCATGATGGAGTCGATGGCCCCGTTTTTGATCTTAAAGCACTTGATGTCCTGGCCGCCGATGTCCAGGATAAAGTCCACCTCCGGGCAGAAATACTTGGCGGCGGTGTAGTGGGCGATGGTCTCCACAACCCCCTTGTCCACGCCGAAGGCGTTCTGGATCAGCTCCTCGCCGTAGCCGGTGACGGCGCTGCCGCAGATGCGGATGCGGTCCCCGCACAGGGCGTAGATCTTTTCCAGCTGCTCCCGCACCAGCTCCACAGGGTTGCCCCGGTTGGAGTCGTAATATGTATAGAGGAGCTCCTTGTCCCTGGACAGCAGGGCCAGCTTGGTGGTGGTGCTGCCGCAGTCGATGCCCAGCCACGCGTCCCCCGCATAGGAGGCGATGTCCCGCCGGGGAACGTCGGCCCCGGCGTGGCGGGCGCGGAAGGCGTCGTAGTCCGCCTGGCTTTCAAAGAGGGGCGGCAGGCGGTTGGCCACCGTCCGCTCCGCAAGGCTCTTCTCAATGGCCCCCTTCAGCGCCGCCACCGTGGTGGCGGCGCCGGTGCGCTGGGCGTAGACCGCAGCGCCGTAGGCCACGGCAAAGCGGCCGTACTCGGGGAAAACGGCCTCCTCGTCTGTGAGGTGCAGCGTCTCCTGGAACCGCTGGCGCAGCCCCTTGCAGTAGTAGAGGGGTCCCCCCAGGAAGAGGACCTTCCCCGTGATCCGCCGGCCCTGGGCCAGCCCAGCGATGGTCTGGTTCACTACCGCCTGGTAGATGCTGGCGGCCACGTCCTCCTTGTTGGCCCCCTGGTTCAAAAGGGGCTGGATGTCCGTCTTGGCGAAGACGCCGCACCGGCTGGCGATGGGGTAGATCCGCTGGTGGCGCAGGCTCATCTCATCCATCTCGTCCACCGTGACGTTGAGAAGGGTGGCCATCTGGTCGATGAAGGCGCCGGTGCCGCCGGCGCAGGAGCCGTTCATCCGCTCGTCCACGCCGCCGTCAAAGAAGATGATCTTGGCGTCCTCGCCCCCCAGCTCGATCACCGCCTGGGTGTCCGGCTCCAGGCGTTTCACCACCTCGCCGGTGGCGAACACCTCCTGGACAAAGGGCACGCGGATGGACTCGGCCAAACCCAGCCCGGCGCTGCCGGACAGGGAAACGGCAAAGGGGCGGTCCCCAATGAGGGGGGCCGCCTGGTCGATCAGCTCCAATGCTTTTTGTCTCACCTGGGACATGTGGCGCTGGTACTCTTGATACAGGATCTGGTCGTTATCCATCAGCACCACCTTCACCGTGGTGCTGCCCACGTCGATGCCCAGGGACAGTTGTCTGTTTTCATTCATGCTTACATCTCTCCCGAGGAAAATCTATTTTATCTCAAGATAGTATCATACCATATTCAAAAGGAATGTCACTGGTATAAATTGCAAACTTTCTGTTAAGAATTCCCCTCTATTCTGGGGATTTTGCCTACGCCCCCTTATCAAACCACAAAACTCCCCCTCTGTCCACCCTCCAGTTTCCCCCAGCGGCGTGGCTCCGTTCCCTTTTTTCTCCCGCCGCCCCTTGACAACGGCCGCCCGGCTTTTGTATAATATTTTTATATAAAATCTTTATGGTTGGAGGTGAGCCTATGCCGCGCCAAAGGATCACCCGGCAGATGGTGCTGGAAACCGCCTTTGCCATCGCCCGGGAGCAGGGGCCGGAGCAGGTGCTGGTCAAAAACATCGTCCAGCGGCTGGACTGCTCCGTCCAGCCCATCTACAGCTACTGTGAGAATATGGACGCCCTGCGGCGGGATCTGGCCCAGATGGCCGGGGAATTTTTGGGCCGGTACCTGGCGGAGCATGTGGAGCCCGCGGACCTCTTCCGCTCCACCGGGGAGGCCTACCTCCGCTTTGCCAGGGAGGAGCCCCATCTGTTCCGCCTGTACTTCTTCCGCGGCCGCGACCCGGCCCCCTCTCTGGAGGCGCTGTGCGCCCGGGAGTCCAACCCGGCGATGGCGGACTGCCTCCAAAAGACCCTGGGGCTCGGTCCGACGGCGGCCCGGACCCTCCACCGCCACATGACCATTTACACCATGGGCCTCGCCTTCCTGCTGGCCGCCTCCGGCGGGACCCTTCCCCCGGAGGAGCTGCAATGCCAGATGGAGGCGGCCTACGCCGCCTTTTCCGCCCAGGCCGGCGTCCCGCCCGCCCACACGCCCCAGAAAGGAGACCTGCCATGAACCCCATCATCCTCTACCACTCCCGCACCGGTTTTACCCAGCAGTACGCCACCTGGCTCTCCGAGGACCTCCGCTGCGCCGCCCTCCCCTACCGGCAGCGGGGGGATGTGGACTTCAGCCGGTATGACACCGTCCTCTTCGGCAGCTGGTTCCACGCCGGCCGCATCATGGGGAAAGCCTGGCTGGTCCGGCAGCTGCCCCGCTGGGCGGACAAGCGGGTCATCCTCTTTGTCACCGGCGCCGCCCCGGAGGGGGAGGGCCAGCTTGCCGCCATGGAGCGAAACTTCACGGCGGAGCAGTGGGGCCGGCTCCATCCCTTCTATCTCCCCGGCGGCCTGCGGTACGACCGGATGGGGGCGGCGGACCGGGCCATGATGGCGGTGTTCTGCCGGATGCTCCGGGCCAGGGAGGGGACCGGCAGCCCCGCCTATCAGGCTCTCTCCCAATCCTTTGACCTGTCGGACCGGGAGAAACTCCGCCCCATCGTGGATTTCTGCGGAGAAATGAAGTAGGGGGGAACCCTCCGCTGCCGCGCCGCCCCCCATACAGAAAGCCGGCAGGCACCCTTGTGCCTGCCGGTCCGCTCTTTCCGCCGCCCGCCGGCGGTCCCCTTCTGGGCAAGGGCATAGCAAAATCGGCCGTGCGCCGCTTTCAGCGGCGCACGGCCGAAAACTTCCACAGGCACGTGGCCTAAGGCGGCCTGCACGCGCCGTTTCCTTTTTTGCCGCGGTGCGCCCGCGGCCCATGCGGCTTAACGCTGCTTTCCCTTCCCACCCAAAAGCAGCCGTAGACTGCGCAGGGGGTGGCCGTTGCACAGCGCCACCAGGGCGTCGATCTGCCGGTGGGTGACCTGCCCCAGGCTCATGGACGGGATAGCCCGGAGGGGCATGTAGTAGGTCATGCCCTCCACCTGCCGCCTTAGGTCCGATCCCGGGGAGAGGTCCTGCCCGCTGTAGCCCACAAACCGCCCGAAGAGCCCCGGTTTCCACTCAAACAGGGCAAAGGCCGCCCGCCCCAGGAGACACTGGCGCAGATCCACCAGCGCGCTGTTGCGGTGGAAAGGGCGCAGGGGCGGCTCCGGCGGGACGGCCCCGCCCAGCACCGCGGCAAAGGCCGCGTCGTCCACGCGGAGGGGCGCTGTGGGGCGGTAGTAGCAGGGGGCCTTCTCCCGCAGGTCCGGCAGCTGCCCCTCCCCCGGTATCTCCACTGTCCCGGTGAGGCGGATGTCCCGGCTGGAGGCGCCCACCTCCACCCGGTAGCGCCCCCCCGCCAGCCGCCAGCAGGCGGCAGCGGCGTCATAGCAGGAGAAGGCGCGGCGGGAGAGGGACAGGGAGACGGTCTTTTTCTCCCCCGGGGCCAGGGCCACCTTCACAAAGCCCCTCAGCTCCCGTCTTGGCCGGAACAGGGGCCCCTCCGGCGGCGCCAGGTAGAGCTGCACCACCTCCTTGCCAAAGCGGCTGCCGGTGTTCTCTACGTCGCAGCGCACGGTCCACGCCGTCCCCTCCCCAGTGATCTCCAAACGGGAGTAGGCGAAGGAGGTGTAGGACAGCCCGTGGCCGAAGGGCCAGGCCACCGGCAGCCCCGCCGTGTCAAACCAGCGGTAGCCCACATAGACGCTCTCCCGGTACTGGGGGCTGCGCTGGCCGAACCAGGGGGTGCTGGCGTAGTCGGACAGGGAGAGGGCCCAGGTCTCCGCCAGCCTGCCGCTGGGGTTCACCCGGCCGCAGAGCAGGTCCCAGGCGGCGGTGCCGATGTTCTGCCCCGCAAGATACATTAGGAGGATGGCGTCCACCTTCTGGCGGAAGGGCACCTCCACCACGCCGCCGCACAGCAGCACCGCCACGGTGGGCGTCCCTGTGGCGGCCACGGCCTCCACCAGCTGGATGTGGCTGGGGGGCAGGCGCAGATGCTTTCGGTCGTAGCCCTCGCTCTCCGCCGCGTCGGGAAGGCCCACAAACACCACCGCCGCATCCGCCCACGCCGCCGTCTCCGCCGCCTCCCGCAGCCGGGCGGGGTCGGCCTGGATCTCCCACTCGCCGTACCCCTCCGCGTAGCGGAAATCCACCCCCGCCGCCTGGAAGGCCTCCTCCGGGGTGGTGAGGGACTGGTGGGCGATCCTGCTGCTGCCCGCCCCCTGGCAGCGGGGGTACCGGGCAAAGCGGCCGATGAGGGCCACCCTCTGCCCCGGGCGGAGGGGGAGCGTCTCCCGCCGGTTCTCCAGCAGCACGGCACTCTCCGCCGCCACCCGGCCGGCCAGGGCGTGGTGGGCGGCGCGGTCGTAGTCCCGGGGGGCGTTCTCCAGGCCCCGCAGGATCAGCCGCAGCACCCGCGCCGCCGCCCGGTCCACCTCCGCCTCCGTGAGCCGTCCCTCCGCCACCGCCGCCACGATCTCCGCCGTGTGCTCCGGCGCGTCGCCGGGCATCTCCAGGTCCGTCCCCGCCCGCAGGGCCTCCACCCGCCGGTCCATGGCCCCCCAGTCGGTGACCACCAGGCCGTCAAAGCCCCACTCGCCGCGGAGGATGTCCTCCAGGAGGCGGCGGTCCTCACAGGCGTAGACGCCGTTGATGCGGTTGTAGCTGGCCATGACGGTGGCGGGCCGCCCCTCCTCCACCGCCGTCTCAAACCCGGCCAGGTAGATCTCCCGGAGCGTCCGCTCATCCACCACCGAGGAGCCCACCATCCGGCAGAACTCCTGGTTGTTGGCGGCCAGGTGCTTGAGGCTGGTGCCCACGCCGCCGGACTCCACCCCCCGGATCACCCCGGCGGCCAGCTTGCCGGTGAGATAGGGGTCCTCGGAGAAGTACTCGAAGTTTCGGCCGCACAGGGGGCTGCGCTTGATGTTGGCCCCCGGCCCCAGCAGCACCGCCACCCCCTCCGTCCGGCACTCCCGGGCCAGGGCCCGGCCCATCTCCTCCAGAAGCGCCGGGTCAAAGGAGCAGGCCGTGGCGCAGGCGGCGGGAAAGCAGGTGGCCGGCACGTGCTCCGACACCGCGGCGTGGGCGCCGCCGGTGGTCTTTCGAAGGCCGTGGGGCCCGTCGGTGATGCACAGCGCGGGGATCCCCAGCCGCTCGATCCCCTTTAAGTGCCAGAAGTCCCTGCCGCTGAGCAGGGCGGCCTTCTCCTCCAGCGTCAGCTCCCTCAAGATATCCTGGATGGTTCTCCCCATTGCGCGCTCCTCTCCGGGCCGTTGCCCTCCGCTGAAACTGCCCGCTCCCCCCGCCCGGGCGGCAGGCCTTTTGCAGGCGCTGGGCCGCCGGTGTGCCGGGAAAAGCCGCGGCGCCCCGCAAAACCTGGTTTTGCGGGGCGCCGTCTTGTCTGCGCGGCCGTCGCCGCGGATATCCGGATGTGCTGCCGGCCGCCGGGGCTTACAGCCCCAGCCCGGCCCCCTCCTGGGGAAGGTCGGGAGCGGGGATAAAGCTGTCGGAAGACAGCTCCTCCGTGCCGCCGGCCTCCTCCGCGGAGCCGGTCTCGCCGTCCGGCACAACCTCCTCCGCCAGCTCCCGATAGGCCTCCAGCCCGGCGCCGGCGGGGATTAGCTTGCCGATGATCACGTTCTCCTTCAAGCCCTGGAGATGGTCCACCTTGCCGTTGATGGCCGCCTCGGTGAGGACCTTGGTGGTCTCCTGGAAGGAGGCGGCGGAGAGGAAGGAGTCCGTGGCCAGGGACGCCTTGGTGATGCCCATCAGAAGCTGGGTCACCTGGGCCTCCTGCAGCGGCTCGCCGTCCTCCCGGCGCTCCCCGGCGGCGTTGCGCCGGCGGATGTCCTCGTTGGCCTCGTAGAGCTTCAGCACATCCACCATGG
Organism: uncultured Oscillospiraceae bacterium; assembly: GCA_944385425.1. GTDB lineage: Bacteria > Bacillota > Clostridia > Oscillospirales > Oscillospiraceae > CAJFPI01. The sequence goes on from CALWXD010000110.1 coordinate 7,778, forward strand.
AGCCGCTGAGGAGCTGGGTGTCCCCCGCGTCCTCCACACGGCACTTGCGCATCATCTGGCGGACGATGACCTCGATGTGCTTGTCGTTGATATCCACGCCCTGCTGGCGGTACACCCGCAGGACCTCCTGGATGAGGTAGTTGTGCACCGCGCTGGCGCCGCGGATGCGCAGCACGTCGTGGGGGTTCAAAGCGCCCTCCTGCAGCTGGGTGCCCTTCTCGATGACCTCCCCGTCCTGGACCCGGAGACCCGTGTGGGGCACAGAGTAGGTGCGGGTGTCGCCATCGTCGGCGGTGACGATGATGTTCAAAAGGCTCCCCTTGGTGGCCTCCTCAAACTTCACCCTGCCGCCGATCTCGCTGAGGGTGGCCATCTTCTTGGGCTTGCGGGCCTCGAACAGCTCCTCCACGCGGGGAAGACCCTGGGTGATGTCGCCGCCGGCCACGCCGCCGGTGTGGAAGGTACGCATGGTCAGCTGGGTGCCGGGCTCGCCGATGGACTGGGCGGCGATGATGCCCACCGCCTCGCCGGGGCCCACCCGCTTGCCGCTGGCCAGGTTCTTGCCGTAGCACTTGGCGCACACGCCGCTCTTGGCCCGGCAGGTCAGCACCGTCCGCAGCTCCACCTTGTGGATGCCGTGGGCCTCCAGGCGCTTGGCGTCCTCCTCGTCCATCATCTTGTCGCTGGAGACCAGCACCTCGCCGGTATCCGGGTCACAGATGTCGTGGACCGGGTAGCGGCCCTGGACGCGGTCGGAGAACTTCTCGATGACCTGGCCGCCCTCGCTGATCTCCTCCACCCAGATGCCGTTGTCCACGCCGCAGTCGTCCTCCCGGATGATGACGTCCTGGCAGACGTCCACCATGCGCCGGGTGAGGTAGCCGGAG
>CALWXD010000111.1 GCA_944385425.1 uncultured Oscillospiraceae bacterium
CGTCCACGTTGTCGCCGCGGGAGGTGTTGATGAACACCACGCCGTCCTTCATCTTGTCGATGTTCTCCTTGCGGATCAGCTTGACGCCGTTGAGGGAGGGGGTGTGGAGGGAGATGTAGTCGGCCCGAGAGAGCAGCTCGTCCAGCTCCACATATTTGATGCCCATCTGCTCCTCGATGCCGGGCACATGGTAGATATCCTCGGCGATGACCTCCATGCCCAGGGCCTTGGCCTTGCGGCCCAGGGCCTGGCCGATGCGGCCAAAGCCGATGATGCCCAGGGTCTTGCCCTCGATCTCCATGCCCTTGCCGTAGGCCTTCTTCTCCCACTTGTCCTCACGCATGGTGTGGCCGGCGATGGAGATGTAGCGGGCGCAGGAGAGCATGTGGGCCAGGGCCAGCTCCGCCACGGAGTTGGAGGAGGCGCGGGGGGTGTTCTTCACGGTGATGCCGTTCTCCTCGGCGTACTTCACGTCGATGTTGTCCACGCCCACACCGCCGCGGATGATGAGCTTGAGGCTGCCGCCCTTGGCCTCGTCAATGTGGTTTTTGCGGACCTTGGTGGCGCTGCGGACCACCACGGCGTCAAAGTCCCGCAGGGCCTTGCCCAGCTCCTCGGGGGCATAGAACTGCTCCACCACCTCGTGGCCGTTTTCCTTCAGCTTGGCCAGAGCGGTCTTGTCCATTCCGTCAGTAACCAGAATTTTCATAGCAAATCGTCTCCTCAATGATTCAGATGGTTCCATTTATCGTGGTACAGCGGCAGGTCACCCTGCCCGGCAGGGGAGAGGGAGGGCTCAGCCGTTCTTGGCCTCGTAGTCCTTCAAGAAGTCCACCAGGGCCTCCACGCCGTCCTTGGGCATGGCGTTGTAGACGCTGGCCCGCAGGCCGCCCACGCTCTTGTGGCCCTTGAGGTTGTCAAAGCCGGCAGCCTTGGTGGCGGCCACGACCTTGGCGTCCAGCTCGGCGCTCTCGGTGACGAAGGGGATGTTCATGAGGGAACGGAACTCCTTGTCCACGGTGCCCTTGAACATCTTGGAACTGTCCAGGAAGTCGTACATGACCTTGGCCTTGTCCAGGTTCATCTTGTACATGGCCTCCAGGCCGCCGATGCTCTTGAGGTACTTGAAGACCTTGCCGCAGCAGTAGATGGCCCAGCAGTTGGGGGTATTGTACATGGAGCCGTTGTCCGCGTGGGTCTTATAGCTCATGTAGATGGGAACATGGGGATCCAGATCCTCCCGGATCAGATCCTCCCGGATGATGACCACCACCATGCCGGCGGGGCCCACGTTCTTCTGGACGCCGGCGTAAATGAGGCCGTAGTCAGAGACGTTGCAGGGCTTGGAGAGGAACATGGAGCTCTGGTCGCTGACCAGGATGTGGCCCTTGGTGTTGGGGAGCTTGGGCCAGGTGACGCCGTGGATGGTCTCGTTCTCACAGATGTAGACGTAGTCGGCGTTGTCGGGGATGTCCAGATCGTCGCAGTTGGGGATGTAGCTGTAGTTGCGGTCCTTGCTGCTGGCCACCACATGGACCTCGCCGTACTTCTTGGCCTCGGCAATGGCCTTCTTGGACCAGGAGCCGGTCTCCACATAGCAGGCCACGCCGTTCTTCATTAGGTTCATGGGGACCATGGCGAACTGCAGGGTGGCGCCGCCCTGGATGAAGAGCACCTTGTAGTTGTCGGGGATGTTCATCAGATCCCGCAGATCCTGCTCAGCCTCGTCGATGATCTGCTGGTAGACCTTGGAGCGGTGGCTCATCTCCATGACGCACATACCGGACCCCCGGTAGTTCATCATCTCGTCCCGGATCTCCTCCAGGACCGGCTCGGGCATGGTGGCGGGACCAGCGGAAAAGTTGTAGATGCGTCCGTACTTCATCGTATTTCCTCCTCTAAAGCGACTCTACTTGTGTCTTTTGCAGTCCAGTGGAATAGCACCTTTAGTATATCACACAAATGGAAATAATCAACAAAAAAAATTAAAAAATTTTTTAGTCGTACAAACATTTTTTTAGATTCCCCGGAGCGGGGAAAAAATTTGCATTTTCCCCGGAAATCCTGTATACTGGGGAACACAGGGAGGCTGCCGCGGCGCTGTGTGGCGCGGCGGCGGAGAGGAGGGACGCCAAGCCATGCGCGCAGACGGAAAGCGGGCCAGGGGGCTGACTGCCATTGAGCAGGCCATCCCCTTCATCATGCCCAAGCGGGTAGACGCCCAGAACTATGTGACAGAGTATATCGACGAGGAGGTCATCAAAGACTACATCCGGGACGTCCGGCGGCAGCGGGGGGTCCGCCTCACCCGCATGGCGGTGGTGATCGCGGCCTACTATATGGCGGCGCTGCGCCACCCCTATGTCAACCGCTTTGTGATGAACAGCCGGATCTATGACCGAAACCACTTCTGCGTCAGCTTTGTGATGCTGAAAAACCGGGCGGACGGGACGCCGGACGAGACCACCATCAAGGTATTCATGGACCCGTCGGACGATATCTTTTCCATTAACGAGCGGCTCAACAGCCTCATCGCCCAAAACAGCCAGCCGGTGTACCGGAACCGGACGGACAAATTCGCCGCCTTTATGTTCTCCATGCCGCTGCTGCCCCACGCGGTGATGCTGCTGGTGCGTTTTCTGGACCGGCGGGGCCTGCTGCCCCGCAGCATCATCGACCTGAGCCCCTTCCACACCAGCATGTTCATCACCAACCTGGCCTCCATCAACACCACCCATATCTACCACCACATCTACGAGTTCGGCACCACCAGCGTCTTTCTCAGCATGGGGAAATCCATCCCCAACTACCTCAGCGGGAATCTGAAAAACCGGCTGCTGCCGCTGAGCGTGGTGATGGACGAGCGGATCTGCACCGGACACGACTACGCCATGTTCAACAAGACCCTGCGCCAATATCTGGCGAACCCCCGGCTGCTGGAGCGGCAGGGGGCGGAGGAAACCGCCCCGGCGGCGATGGCGTAGGAGGGAAAAATTTTGCCCCTGCCGGGCACATAGGGCGGGGCCGATCTGCACAAGGTAGGCGGGGGACGTATCGGCGCCGCCGGGACGGAATACACCAGGACAGGAGAGGGACACCATGGATATCCAGATTTACGCGCTGGCCATCGACCGGGAACTGGGGGACGAGGAGCGGACATGCCTTATGGGCGGCCTGCCCTATCTCCGCTACCAGCGGCTGATGCGGACCAGGGAGAATAAACAGAACCAGGCCATGTGCGCCTACGGGCTGCTGCGCTACGCCCTTAGGGAGCAGTTTGGGCTGGAGGATCTGCCGGAGATCGCCATCGCAACGGAGGGAAAGCCCTCCTTCCGGCGGCGGGAGGATATCCAGTTCAACCTCAGCCACACCAACGGCGCCGTGGTCTGCGCCCTCCACAACCGGCCTGTGGGGGTGGACATCGAGCAGGACCGGGAGGCGGCCCAGACCATCCTGCACTACTACCATATCCACCGCCAGGAGCAGTTCTGGCAGATGTGGGTGCAGCGGGAGGCCACCGCCAAATGCCACGGCCGCGGCTCGGCGGCCCTGTGCCACTGGAACAGCGCCCTGGAGGCCGGGGTGTACTGCCGCCCGGTGGCGCTGTTTGACGGGTATTTCTCCGCCGTGGCCAGCCAGGACCGGGAGGCGGGCTGCACCAGCCACATCGTGACGCTGGAGGAGCTGTTTGCTCATCTGATGGTCCGGGCTTGAGAGACAGCAAAAGGGGGACGGAGCCCAGGATCCGTCCCCCCTTTTGTTGTTTCAGCGGCTGATGCGGCGGGCCGTCTCCAGGGCCACCTCCATCATGCTGGTGAACCCCTCCTGCCGCTGCTGGGCGCTCAGCTCCTGGCCGGTGGCCAGGTTGTCCGAGACGCTGAAGATGCCCAGGGCCTGGACGCCGGCCCGGGCGGCGTTGCAGTAGAGGGCAAAGCACTCCATCTCCACCGCCAGGATCCCCATTTTGGCCCAGCTCCTCCAGCTCTCCCCCTCTCCGTAGAAGAGGTCGGAGGAGAGGACGTTGCCCACGGTGTGGGGGAACCCCCGCTCCGCCGCCACTTCCTCCGCCGTTTTCAAAAGCCCGTAGGACGCGGCGGCGGAGAAGGTGCCGGGCAGCTGGTACTGGTGGGCGTAGTTGGAGTCCGTGCTGGCGGCGATGGCCATTAGGATGTCCCCCAGCTGCAGCTCCGGCCGCATGGCGCCGCAGGAGCCCACGCGGATCAGGTTCTCCACGCCGTAGAAGTGGATCAGCTCATAGCTGTAGATCCCGATGGAGGGGCAGCCCATCCCCGTGCCCATGACGGACAGCCGCTCGCCGCGGTAAAAGCCGGTATAGCCCAGCATATTGCGGACGGTGTTGAAGGGGACGGGGTCCTCCAGATAGGTGTCGGCGATGAATTTGGCCCGGAGGGGGTCGCCGGGCAGCAGGACGGTCTGGGCGATGTCGCCGGGGCTGGCGGCGTTGTGGGGCGTGGACATGGGATCGTCTCCTTTCTCACATTCGGCTTTTGGCGGTGTTTTCCGATTTCTCCCTCTATCCTACCACAACTGCCGGAAAACCGCCATAGGAACTTCTCCGCCGCCGGCCCTGCGGGCGGCAAGGGGCGCATCGGGCAAAAAAGAGGCCCCCGGCCGCCGCGGGCCGGGGGCGTATTGCTTGCTCAGGCGCTCTGGGCGTCGTGCTGGGGCAGGTCCACCACGATGGCCTTGTGGTGGACATAGGGCAGGAAGATATTCAGCACGTCCGAGGTCTCCAGCTTCAGCGTGCCGGTGTTCTTACAGGGGTGGCAGCCGATGTACTCCTTGCTGTAGAGCTCCCGGTCCAGCAGCAGCTGGACCTTGTTCTCCGTGTCGTTCATCAGCGCCAGGATGGAGGCGGAGCCGGGGGTCACCCCCAGGAGCTCCTCCATCTTCTCCGGCGAGCCAAAGCTGAGGCGGGAGGACTGGATCTGGGCGGAGAGGTCCTTGGTCTTGAAGGCCTTGGCCGCCGGCATGCACAAAAGGTAGAACTGGGTCTGCTGCCGGTTGCACAGGAACAGGTTCTTGCACACCCGGACGCACAGGGCCTCGGAGATGGCGCGGCAGTCCTCCATGGTGTCGGCGTTCTCGTGCTCCACCCGCTCAAAGGGGATGTGGAGCTTTTCCAAAAGCTGGAAGGTGGCCTGCTCCGCGGGGGAGCGGGGATCGGCTGGGGCCGTGGTGTAGATCTGGGAAATGGTCATAAGCAGCTCTCTCTTTCGTCGCGTTCGGTGGGAGGGATTTCTTATCAAAGGCGGTCAGCGCAGCAGCGCCTCGCCCGCCGTATAGATATCGCCGGCGCCTACGGTGAGGATCAGATCCCCCGGCCGGGCCAGGGAGCGGAGGGCCTCGGTGACCTCCGGCAGGGTGGCGCAGTAGAGGGCGCCGGGGATCTGGGCGGCCAGGTCCCGGGAGGAGATGCCCAAGGTGTTCTGCTCCCGTGCGGCGTAGATCTCCGCCAGCACCACCCGGTCCGCCCGCTTCAGCTCCTCCACAAACTGGGGGAAGAGGGCGCGGGTCCGGGAGTAGGTGTGGGGCTGGAAGGCGCAGATGACCCGCTGGTAGCCAAGGGATTTTGCCATGGACAGCAGGGCGTGGAGCTCGCCGGGGTGGTGGGCGTAGTCGTCGTAGATCCTGGCGCCGTTGTAGGTCCCCTTGTACTCAAAGCGGCGGCCCGCCCCGGTGAAGGTGGCAAGGCCCTGCTCCACCGCGCTGCCGGGGAGGCGGAGCACATAGGCCGCGGCGGCGGCGGCCAGGGCGTTGAAGATATTGTGCTCCCCGCCCACCTGCAGCTCCACATGGGCGTAGCGTTCCCCGTGGACGCAGACGTCGAAGGCGGGAAGGCCGTTGGTGAAGGAGAGGTGATCCGCCCGGCAGTCCGCCGTTTCGCTGCGCAGGCCGAAGGTGAACAGCTCCATCCCCTCCAGGGTCTCCATGGTGTTTTGGTCATCGGCGTTGGCGATGATGGTCCCCCCCGGCGGCACCAGCTGGGCAAAGCGGCGAAAGGACCGCTCCACATCCGCAAGGTCCTTGAAAAAGTCCAGGTGGTCGGCCTCGATGTTGAGGATCACCGCCACGGTGGGGGAAAAATGCAGGAAGGAGTTGCGGTATTCGCAGGACTCCAGTATAATGGTCTCACCCTGGCCCACCCGGTAGCCGCTGTGGAGCAGGGGCAGCGTCCCGCCGATCATCACCGTGGGGTCCGCCTGGGCGGCCATAAAGACGCGGGTGGCCATGGAGGTGGTGGTGGTCTTCCCGTGGGTGCCGGCGATGCAGACGGCGTTTTGATACCCCCGCATGATGGCGCCCCAGGCCTCCGCCCGCTCGAACACCGGCACGCCGGCGGCCCGGGCGGCGGCGATTTCCGGATTGTCGTCATGGACGGCGGCGGTGCGGATGAGGAACTCCGCGCCCTGGATGGATGCGGCCCGGTGGCCGATGGCGATGGGGATGCCCAGGGAGCGCAGGTGCTCCACCGTGGCGCTCTCCTGCATGTCGCTGCCCTGGACCTGGAGCCCCATGGTGTGGAGCACCTCCGCCAGGGGGGACATGGACACGCCGCCGATGCCGCACAGGTGGACGCGGCGGCCGGGGGCGAGGTAGGGACGGATGCTGGAACCCATAGCTGTTCCTCCGAAAACAGCGGTTTTCCCGCTGGTAATAGCAATGGCGCTAACTCTTATATTATAATCGAAAGAGGGCCTTTATGCAACTGGCTGGCCCGGGTGAACCTGCCGATTCTGTGGGGGATATCCCCCGGTATTTTGTCCATATTACTGTAAGAATAACCAAAAAGGAGCGGAATACATGGAACAGATCCCCCCCTATATACAGACCATTCTATGCCGCCTGGAGGAGGCGGGCTATGCCGCCTGCTGCGTGGGCGGCTGTGTCCGGGACCTCCTCCTGGGCCGCGCGCCCCAGGACTGGGACGTGGCCACTGCCGCCCGGCCGGAGGAGGTGGAGGCCCTCTTCGCCCCGGCCGTCCTGGAGACGGGGCTGGCCCACGGTACGGTGACCGTGGCGGTGGAGGGGGGCCGCGCGGAGGTCACCACCTTCCGCCGGGACGGGGACTACCGGGATTTCCGCCACCCGGAGACCGTGGCCTTTACTGGCAGCCTGGAGGAGGACCTCAGCCGGCGGGACTTCACCATAAACGCCATGGCCCTGGACCGGCGGGGGAAACTCACGGACCCCTTCGGCGGCAGGGAGGACCTGAAGTATGAGCTGCTGCGCTGCGTGGGGGACCCGGACAAGCGGCTTACCGAGGACGCCCTTCGGATCCTCCGCTGCCTCCGCTTTGCCTCCACCCTGGCCTTTGCCATTGAGGACGGCACCGCCGCCGCCCTCCGCCGCCACAAAGACCTTCTGCGGCACATCGCCGCGGAGCGGGTGGAGGCGGAGCTGCGCAAGCTGATCTGCGGCGCCGCGGCGGCGGAGGTCCTGCTGGAGTACCCGGAGGTGGTGGGGGCGGTGATCCCGGAGCTCCTGCCGGCGGTGGGGTTCGACCAGCGCAACCGCCACCACTGCTTTGACGTGTGGGAGCACAGCGTCCGGGCCATGGCGGCGGCGCCGGCGGACCCCATTTTGCGCTACACGCTGCTGTTTCACGACCTGGGAAAGCCGGAGACCTTTTTCCTGGACGAGGGCGGGGTGGGCCACTTCTACCACCACGGACAGCGGAGCGAGCGCATCGCCGACGCGGTCTGTACCCGGCTGCGGATGGACCGGCACAGCCATGAAACCATCTGCCGCCTGGTGCGGCTCCATGACGTGAACATCCCCCTGACGGAGAAGGGCGTGCGCCGGATGCTCCGCCGGCTGGGGGAGGAGGACTTCCGCCGCCTCATCCAGGTCAAGCGGGGGGACAACCTGGCCCAGCACCCGGCCTACCTGGACCGGCAGAAGTGGCTGGACCAGCTGGAGGAGCTGCTGGACCTGGTGCTGAAGGAGGAGCAGTGTTTCTCCCTCAGGCAGCTTGCGGTCCGGGGAGACGACCTGCTGGCCATCGGCCTGAGGGGGAAGGAGATCGGGGAGACTCTGGACCGCCTGCTGGACCTGGTGGTGGAGGGGGAGGCCCCCAACGACAGGGAGACCCTGCTGCGCTATGTGGAGGAGGACTGGCTATGACAGATTATCTGGGGGCGCACCTCTCCAGCGCCGGCGGCTTTTACCGCATGGGGAAGGCGGCCCTGTCCATCGGGGCCAACACCTTTGCCTTCTTCTGCCGCAACCCCCGGGGATCCAAAGCGAAAGCGGCGGATCCGGCGGACCTCGCAAAGCTGCGGCAGCTGCTGGAGGAGCACCAATTTGGCCCCCTGGTGGCCCACGCGCCCTACATCATGAACCCCTGCTCCAAGGACGAGGGGATCCGGGGCCTGGCGGAGGAGATGATGCGGGGGGACCTCCGGCTGATGGAGCACCTGCCGGGCAATTACTACAACTTCCACCCCGGCAGCCATGTGGGGCAGGGGGTGGAGACGGGCTGCCGCCTAATTGCGGAGATGCTCAACCGGGTGCTGCGGCCGGAGCAGCGCACGGTGGTTTTGCTGGAGACCATGGCGGGGAAGGGCAGCGAGATCGGCGGCAGCTTTGAGCAGCTGCGGATGATCCTGGACCAGGTGGAACTGCAGGAGAAGGTGGGGGTGTGCCTGGACACCTGCCATGTGTCCGACGCGGGCTTTGACATCGCCGGGGACCTGGAGGGGGTGCTGGCGGAGTTTGACCGGGTGATCGGCCTTGAGCGGCTGAAGGCCTGCCACATCAACGACAGCCTCAACCCCGTGGGGGCCAGGAAGGACCGCCACGCCCGCATCGGCGAGGGGACCCTGGGCACGGCGGCCATCGTCCGCTGCATCCTCCATCCGAGGCTGCGGGGCATTCCCTTTATCCTGGAGACGCCCAACGATACGCCGCAGCACGGGGAGGAGATCGCCATGCTGCGCCGGGAGATGGACCGCGCCGGGCAGCGGGCAGAGGACCTGCAGGGCTCCGGGTGCGGTAAGCCTGCCGCGGCCCGATAACCGGATAAAAAGAGAGGAGGCATCCGCCAAGCGGCGGATGCCTCCTTTGTCTGGTTTTATACCGGGGACGGGGCTCAGATAGAGCGGTCCTCCACATACAGCTCCCGCACCGCGTCGGGGTCCGCCGGGGCGGCCTTTGGCGCCGCGGGGGCGGCGGCAGGCTCGTCGTGAGGGCCGTCCCGCCACTTGATGAACTTCTCCGCCACCTGGGGGAAGAGGGCCAGGGAGAGGACATCCTCCTCGTTCTTGGCGATGTCCTTATACTCCTCCTTGTACTTCTCCAGCTCCGGCTCCAGCAGGTCCGCCGGACGGCAGGTGATCACGTCCTCCGGCTGGATGCCGGCCTTGGCGCGGATCTCCTCGTTGACCTTGCCGGGCAGGGCGCCGTACTCGCCCTTCAGCATGGCCCGGGACTCCTTGGTGAAGGTCTTGTACCGCTCGCCCATGATGATGTTCATCACCGCCTGGGTGCCCACGATCTGGGAGGACGGGGTCACCAGCGGGGGATAGCCGTAGTCCTCCCGGACCCGGGGGATCTCCGCCAGCACATCGTAGTACTTGTCCTCCTTGCCGGCCTGCTTGAGCTGGCTGATGAGGTTGGAGAGCATGCCGCCGGGCACCTGGTAGAGCAGGGTGTTGGTGTCCACGTTCAGCACCTTGGGATCCAGGGAGCCGGCGTCCTTCAGCCGCTGGGCCACCTTGCGGAAGTGGACGGCGGCGTCGCTCATCTTGTTGAGGTCCAGCCCCGTATCCCGGACGGTGCCCTTCAGCGTGGCCACCAGGGACTCGGTGGCGGGCTGGGAGGTGCCGTTGGCCAGGGGGCTGAGGGCGCAGTCCACAATGTCGACGCCCGCGTAAGCGGCCATGAGGTAGACCATGTCGCCGGTGCCGGTGGTGTTGTGGGTGTGGAGATGGATGGGCATCTTCACGTTTTCCTTCAGCCGCTTGACCAGGGAGTAGGCCTCCATGGGCAGGAGAAGGTTGGCCATGTCCTTGATGCACAGGGTGTCGGCCCCCATCTGCTCCAGCTCCTTGGCGATCTTCACGAAGTAGTCCTCGTTGTGGATGGGGGAGATGGTGTAGCTGAGGGTGGCCTCCACCTGCCCGCCGTACTTCTTGGTGGACTTGATGGCCTGCTCCAGGTTGCGGATGTCGTTGAGGGCGTCGAAGATGCGGATGATGTCGATGCCGTTTTCAATGCTCTTGCGGCAGAAGGCGTCCACCACGTCGTCGGCGTAGTGCTTGTAGCCCAGGATGTTCTGGCCGCGGAAGAGCATCTGCAGCTTGGTGTGGGGCAGGTGCTTGCGCAGGGTGCGCAGCCGCTCCCAGGGGTCCTCGTTGAGAAAGCGCATGCACACGTCAAACGTGGCGCCGCCCCAGCACTCCAGGGAGTAGTAGCCGATGGAGTCCAGGATCTCGCAGGCGGGGAGCATGTCCTCGATGGTCATGCGGGTGGCCGCCTGGGACTGGTGGGCGTCGCGGAGGATGGTGTCCGTAATCAGCAGGGGTTTATTGGCCAGAAATTCCTTAGTTTCCATAGGGGTGTCCTCCTTTCGATTAACCGAACAGGGCCATCAGCACGCCGGCGGCGATGGCGGAGCCGATGACGCCGGCCACGTTGGGGCCCATGGCGTGCATCAGCAGGAAGTTGCCGGGGTTGGCCTTCTGGCCCTCCACCTGGGAGACCCGGGCGGCCATGGGCACGGCGGACACGCCGGCGGAGCCGATGAGGGGATTGATCTTCTCCTTGAGGAAGGGGTTCATGAGCTTGGCCAGCAACACGCCGCCGGCGGTGCCAAAGCCAAAGGCCACCACGCCCATGCACATGATCTTCAGCGTCTCCACAGCCAGGAAGGTGGTGGCGGTGGCGGTAGCGCCCACGGAGATGCCCAGGAAGATGGTAACGATGTTCATCAGCTCGTTGGAGGCGGTCTTGGTCAGACGCTCCACCACGCCGCACTCCTTGAAGAGGTTGCCCAGCATCAGGCAGGCGATCAGGGGGCCGGCGGAGGGCACCAGCAGGGCCACGAACACGGTGACCACGATGGGGAAGATGATCTTCTCCCGCTTGCTGACCTCCCGCAGGGGCCGCATGACGATCTCCCGCTCGGCCTTGGTGGTGAGGGCCCGCATGATGGGGGGCTGGATCACCGGCACCAGGGCCATGTAGCTGTAGGCCGCCACGGCGATGGGGCCCAGCAGCTCCGGCGCCAGACGGCTGGTGACGAAGATGGCGGTGGGGCCGTCGGCGCCGCCGATGATGCCGATGGAGGAGGCCTGCTCGGCGGTAAAGCCCATCATCCGGCAGCCCACGAAGGTGATGAAGATGCCCAGCTGGGCGGCGGCGCCCAGCAGCAGGCTCTTGGGGTTGGCGATCAGGGGGCCAAAGTCGGTCATGGCGCCCACGCCCATGAAGATGAGGCAGGGGTAGACGCCCAGCTTCACCCCCAGGTACAGTACGTCGATGAGGCCCACGGAGATGCTCTGCCCCACGGTGACGGTGCTGCGGACCGCCTCGGACACGCCCATGGCCTCCAGCTCCGCCAGGAACTCGGCGGTGACCGGGGCGCCGCCGAAGATCTCCCAGTTGACGTGGCCGCCGGCGAAGAGGATCTCGTGGTACATCTCAGCCCCGGGCAGGTTGGTGATGAGCATGCCGAAGGAGATGGGGACCAGCAGCAAAGGTTCGAACTTCTTCACGATCGCCAGGTACATAAGGGCGAAGGAGATCACCATCATGATAAGGACTTTCCAGTCCCCGGCGGCGATGCGGTAGAAGCCCGTATCCTGAATGAAATTCACGATCGCTTCCATAGTGTTATTCCTCCCAGCGCTTTCGGCCTCAGCCGATCACGCACAGCAGGGTGCCGGACTCCACGGCAGCGCCCTTGGTGACGCTGACGGCGGCGACAGTACCGTCGCAGGGGGCCATGATTTCGTTTTCCATCTTCATGGCCTCCAGGATGAAGAGAATGTCGCCCTTTTTCACGACAGAGCCATTCTGGACGTTGACGGACAGAATGGTGCCGGGCATGGGGGAGGTGATCTTCTCCCCGCCGGCGGGGGCGGCGGCAGCGGGAGCCGAAGCGGGAGCCGGGGCGGGGGCCGCGGCAGGAGCGGCGGGGGCGGCAGGAGCCGCGGGGGCGGCAGGAGCCGCGGCGGGAGCGCCGTCCATGACCTCCAGGGTGATCTCGTACACGGTGCCGTTTACATTGACTTTGTACTTTTTCATAGCGGTTTTCTCCTAATCCAAAAAATTTTAAAGCTGCTTGAACGACAGAATACGGATGCCGGCGGGATCGGTGCCCATGTCCTCCGCCACGGCGGCGGAGACGGCGGCGATCAGCGCCTGGCGGTTGGGGATCTCAGCGGTGGCAGGGGCGACGGGAGCCGCGGGGGCGGGGGCCGCCGGCTCCCTCTTCCCCAGCTTGGTGCAGATGGCGCTCATGAGAGAGCTGAGGATGATGATGCAGATCAAACCGAAGAAGACGGTCCCAACGCCCATGGCGATGACGAAAGTGTTTGGCATGGCGGTTCTTTCCTCCTTCAAAAGCTCGTGCCGGGGGCGGCGGGCCGCGCCCCGCGGCCTGTAAGTGAAAATGTTAACACATATCACTTGCGCAAAGATACTTAAATTATAGCAAAGAGATCGCAGAAATTCAATATACTTTCCTGCCATTCGCGGAAATTTTCGGCTGCCGCTATTCCCTTTTGCCGAGGGCTGTGCTATGATGGGGAAAACCAGGAGAGGAGGGCGGACCATGCGGTACGAGGCGGTGTGTGAGGGGCGCTTTCTGCTGCGGCCCAACCGGTTCATCGCCCATGTGGAGGTGGACGGGCGGACGGAGGTCTGCCATGTGAAGAACACGGGGCGGTGCCGGGAGCTGCTGGTGCCTGGGGCCACGGTGTACCTGGAGCGCGCGAAAAATCCGCTGCGGAAGACCCGGTACGACCTGATCGCCGTGCGCAAGGGGCCGCTGCTCATCAATATGGACGCCCAGGCCCCCAACCAGGTCTTTGGGGAGTGGGCCGCCGCCGGCGGCTTCCTGCCGGAACTGCGGGCCATCCGGCCGGAGTTCACCTGGGAGGACTCCCGCTTCGATTTCCGGCTGGAAGACGGCGGCGGTTCCCTCCTCGTGGAGGTGAAGGGCGTCACCCTGGAGGAGGACGGGGTGGCCCGCTTCCCCGACGCCCCCACCCAGCGGGGGGCCAAGCACCTGCGGGGACTTCTCCGGGCCTCCGGGGCAGGGATCCGAACAGCGGTGTGCTTTGTGGTCCAGATGAAGGGCCCCCGGGTGTTCCGGCCCAACGACCGGACGGACCCCGCCTTCGGCCGGGCCCTGCGGGAGGCGGCCACCGCCGGCGTCCAGGTCCTGGCCGTGGACTGCCGGGTGGCGCCCGACGCCCTGACCATCGACGGCCCCGTGCCGGTGGATCTCACCTAGTCCCGTGGACAAAAAGCCGCCTGGGCGGAGGCACTGCCTCTGCCCAGGCGGCTTTTTCACCGCTGGCTCAGTCCGGGTCCACCATGCGGTAGCCCACGCCGATCTCCGTGAAGATGTACTTGGGCTCGGCGGGGTTCTTCTCGATCTTCCGGCGGATGTTGGCCATGTTCACCCGGAGGATCTGGTTGTCGCTTTTGGCCTTGGGGCCCCAGAGCTGGCGGATGATGAAGTCGTAGGTCAGCACCCGCCCGGCGTATTTCCCCAGCAGGGATACCAGCTTGTACTCGTTCTGGGTCAGATGGACATTCTGCCCGTCCACCAGGACCTGGTGCTTGTCGTAGTCGATGGTCAGGCCCATGGCCTTGAACTGGCCGGACTGGGCGATATCCCCGTTGGGCAGGTGGGTGCGGGTGTGGCGGATGGCGGTGCGGATCCGGGCCAGCAGCTCCGAGGTGCCGAAGGGCTTGACGATGTAGTCGTCGGCCCCGGCGTCCAGGGCCTCCACCTTGTCCCGCTCGTGGTTCCGGGCGGATACCACGATGATGGGGCAGGTGGACCACTCCCGGACGAATTTCAGAATGCTGCCGCCATCCATGTCCGGCAGACCCAGGTCCAGCAGGATCAGGTCTGGACAGTGGGAGGTGATCATGCTGATGGCCTCGCTGCCGGTGTGGGCGACCATGGTGTCATAGCTGTTGGCGGCCAGAACGGTGGCGATAAAGCTGCTGATGCTGGCCTCGTCCTCGATGATGAGGATCTTATCCTTGATCTTCATGGGCGATATCCTCCATGTTCAGGGGTTCCAGGGGCAGGGTGAAGCGGAACACGGCGCCGCCCTCCGGGGCGTTGGCGGCGGACATGGCGCCGCCATGGGCCTTGACGATGGAGCGGCAGACGGAAAGGCCGATGCCCATGTTCCGGCGGTTGTCCGAGGTGTGGGACTGGCTGTGGAGGCCGGGGGCAAAGATGTGGGGGAGCAGGTCCGGCGCGATGCCGGAGCCGTTGTCCAGGACGGTGAACACCGCCGCCTCCCCGCGCCGCTCCGCCGTCAGGGAGATTCGGGTGCTGTGGCCGTGGTAGGCGGCGTTCTCCATGAGGTTCATCAGCACCTGCTCTACCAAAATGGCATCCATGGGGACGAAGAGGGGGTCCTCCGGGGCGGAGAGGGACAGCCGGATGTCCGGGAAGCGCTGCTGGAACTTGGCGGCCACGCTGGCCAGCACCTCCTCCGCCGCCTCCAGCTCCTTGTGGATGCGGGCCTCGGCGTCCCCAAAGCGGGTGATGGAGAGGAGATTCTCCACCATGCGGATGAGCCACTGGGCCTCGTCCCGGACATTGCGCAGCAGGGACATCCGCTGCTGGGGGGTGAGGATCGCGTCGTTCTCCAGGATCGCCGAGGCGGAGCCCACGATGGAGGTCAGGGGCGTGCGCAGGTCGTGGGACACGGCCCGCAGCAGGTTGGCCCGCATGGCCTCCCGCTCCGTCCCCGCCCGCAGCTGCTCCTGCCGCTTGATCTGGGAGGTCAGGGTGCTGACAAGGAGGGACACGGACAGCATGGTCAGAAAGGTGAGGGGGTAGCCGGCGATGGTGAAGTTGAAGGCCCAGTAGGGGTAGGTGAAAATGTAGTTGACGCAGATGACGCTGATGAAGGAGGCGGTGATGCCGTAGACATAGCCGCTGGTGAGGCGGGCCGTCA
>CALWXD010000112.1 GCA_944385425.1 uncultured Oscillospiraceae bacterium
TCGCCGGCAACGGCGACGGCACCTTCGGCCCCACCAAGGCGCTGACCGGCTACGCCTTCGCCAAGATGCTCCTCACCGCCCTGGGGTACAAGGCTGACGCCGAGAACCTCACCGGCACCGGCTGGACCGTGAACGTGTCCCGTCTGGCCCTGCAGATCGGCCTGGACGACGGCATCGAGGGCATCACCTGGAGCGATCCTCTCACCCGTGAGCAGGCCGCCCAGATGGCTCTGAACGCCATCAAGACCCCCCTGGTCCAGTATGACGACGGCGTCACCGTCATCGTCAACGGCACCCCCGTGACCGTGGGCAGCGGCAGCGCCTACTACGTCACCACCACCCTGGCCAAGGAGCAGCGTATCAGCACCCAGACTCTGTCTAACTCCAAGGAGTACACCGTTGAGTTTGGCGAGCGCTACTTCCCCCTGCTGCGTCTGGCCTCTGATCCTGATGAGTTCCAGCGTCCCTGCCACACTTGGGTGTATGGCAACGAGGAGATCGGTTCCTATGTTGACTACGATCTGCTGGTTGAGACCTACACTACTGGTGTGACTGGCAAGGACCTGTATGACGTCATCGGTCACAGCAACATTGCCAACTATCCCACCTACTACTATGTGGACGGTGCTGCGAACACCACCATCAAGACCAGCAACATGATCCGTACCAACACTCGTACCTATGGTACCACCGGTAACGGTGTGCTGACTCAGGTCTTTGTTGACCACAACGGCAACAACGGTGACGGCGAGATCATCATCACCTCCATCAACACCTACCTGGCTAAGGCTAACGCTGACTACAACACCCGTCAGGAGAACCTGTCCCTGAACGTGTTCACTGACCGCGATGCTATTACCGGCAACACAACCGAGTATCCCGAAGTTGTCACTATTGATGATGTGGCTGGCATTGAGGAGTACAAGGAGAATGACTTTGTTCTGGTGAACATGGCTGCTATCGGCAGCAATGGCCGTCTGGAGGTTGTTCGTGTCATGGATCCCGAGATCATGACCAACAGCAAGATCACCAAGTTCTCCACCGGTTCCTATGTGGTCACCGGCGGCGAGCAGTATGACTACTCCAAGACCAACTTCTTCAAGGATAACATTCTGCGCCAGTACAACCAGAATGCGCTGACCAACTACACCTATAACATCTATCTGGATCAGTATGGCTACGCCATCGGTGTGGATGAGTACGAGGGTCAGGACAACTACCTGTTCATGACTGGCTATGATCGCTCCATGAGTCACTTGGGCATCCGGACCGCCACCGCGGCCGCTATCTTCCTGGATGGCACCATGACCACTATCCAAGTGGATGTCAACGAGACCAACTCCAATATTGGTAGCACCTATAATTACTTCCAGTTGAACACTGGTATGGAGCGTTACAATCGCTGGTTTACCTACACTACCAGCGAGAAGAATGGTGAGACTGTCTACACTCTGACTCCCGCTGAGAACTGGCTGAATGTCAACGCCGTTGATGGTGAGACTATCAACAGCGCCAGCGTCCGCCTGACTGCTTCTGCGGGTGAGGGTAATACTACTATCCCTGGCTCTACTGTCCAGCGCGCTTATGGTAATGATGACTCTGTTTATATTACTGTGGACGTTGGAGGCACCGACTACAACACCGGCATCACCAAGGTGAATGGTACCTATACCGGCGTTCAAGATGTAGACCTGGAGATTGCAAATAAGGGTCTGACCAACAGCATCTTTGCCGTCTATGACGAGGATCGCTACATTATCGGCGCTGTGGTTATCGGCAAAGATGTCAACAGCTCCAAGAACTATGCCTACGGTATTGACGATGCTATGAACGAGTTCATCGGCAGCGATGATGACGGCAACTACTACTGGGAGTTCAAGGCTGTTGTGGATGGCAAGATCGAGACTCTGACCGTTAAGACTGAGTATCGTTCTGTCATTACCCGCATCCAGAACGCCATTGCTGTTGGCGAGGGTGCTATGTTCCAGCTGACCTATGATGTGGACGGCTATGTCACCAACGCTCTGACCTGTGTCGACGTTGACACCGATGGCGTTGGTACCGACACCATGACCGCCGAGAATGTCTACAGCAACAGCGAGTACACTTCCCGCGACATCAACGCCGGTTCCAACAGCGATAAGGTCTATTCCGTCAATATTGGCACCACCTTCAACGGTGTTTCCTACGCTGCTAATGCCAACCAGCAGCTGTTCACCACTGGCCGTACTCTGTACATCGGCAGTCTGAATGACTACGGCGTAACCCTCGTCTCCGGCGCTCCTGTGATCGTGATCCAGACCGAGCGTTACAGCGATGGTTCCACCAGCGTTGTCACCGAGGAGTACAGCACCATTGCCGGCGCTATGAGCATCCTGGGCGATGCAGTGCCCGGTACTCAGAACGTGAAGGAGTTCAACGGCCAGATCGCCGCTGTCCTGAACGAGAACGGCACCGCTCAGTACCTGGTACTGAACAGCGCCACTGTGGTTAACGTAGACACTGACGATGGCAGCACTCCTGTTCAGACCGATGTGGCTCGTGTAACCTTTGATGCCGCTGGCAACATCAACCTGTACGACAGCCGTAACACTCACCTCACCGACGCTGTGGCTCGCACCTATGAGCTGTGGCAGTACTCTGCAGGTCAGAACGGCTATGTCAAGGTTGACGAGGGCACCTACACTTGGCGTGTCACTCCCGCCGTGTCTCTGGACCCTGGCAGCAGCTACTATGTTGTGATTGATGGTGTTCAGTCCAACATCGTCCGCAAGTAAGCGCTTGGTCAGTTATTGACTTAGCTTATTGCAAAAAAGGCTCCCCCATTGGGGGAGCCTTTTTTATTCTTTAGTCTTCACTATTTAATAGGGCCAGTATCGTATAGGTGCGCCCAGGATGGTTTAATTGCTCAATATTTGTATTATAGTTAAACCATTGTACTGTATTACCGCTCCACGTAAGATTCAGGATAGATCCCTGGGAGGTATATGCGTATGTTTGCTGTACCCCTTGTGCCGCCCATAAAACATATCCATCAACAGGATCAGCAATCAACACCACCAACGGTTTACCAGGGAACGTAAACGTGTTGCGGTTGTTGGCGCCGTATTTTCCGTTGCCCACATAGCTGCCGGTGTAGATCTGGCAGTTGCCCTTGGCGGCCAGGCCGCCGGTTAGGGCGGTCTCCAGGCCGGCGAGGCTGTCGTCGTGGGATTTGAGGGCGGCGTCGATTTTAGTGTTTGCGTCGTTGAAGTCGTCCATCATGATTCTGTCGGACTTCACCCACTGGGGGAGCTGATAATTTTGCGTATAAGTCATGCCGAAAATTCCTTTCTGTTGTCGAATTTGGGCAAAGGGAACGGGAACCGTTTCCCTTTGCAAAGGTTAAGCCGGTACACATATCCTGTGTACCGGCTTTTGGTTGGATGAAGTTATGCAACAGAAAAGTTTTTGGGGCGGTCAGCGCTGGACGCGGCCGCTGCCGTCGCCCCCGGCCAGCTTCTGGACCTCCGCCACCGAGACGCGGTTGTAGTCCCCCTCGATGGAGTGCTTGAGGGCGGAGGCCGCCACGGCGAACTCCAGGGCGGACTGGTTGTCCATGCCGGAGAGCAGTCCGTAAATGAGGCCGGCGCCGAAGCTGTCGCCGCCGCCCACCCGGTCCACGATGTGCAGGGAGTAGCTCTTGGAGAAGAGGCAGTCCTTCCCGTCCCAGAGCAGGGCGGCCCAGTCGTTGTCGCTGGCAGAGCGGGAGGTGCGCAGGGTGATGGCCACCTTTTCAAAGGGGAAGCGGTCGGTCAGCTGTTTCGCCACGGAGCGGTAGCCCTCCCGGTCCAGCTTGCCGCCGGTGATGTCGCTGTGGGCCGCCGCGATGCCAAAGACGTCCTTGGCGTCCTCCTCGTTGGCGATGCAGACGTCCACAAAGCGGCACAGCTGGGACATGGCGGCGTTGGCCTCCTCCCGGCTCCACAGCTTGCTGCGGTAGTTGAGGTCGCAGGAGATTTTGATCCCCCGCTTTTTGGCGGCGGCGCAGGCGTCCAGGCAGGCCTGCACCAGGTTGGGGCCCAGGGCCGGGGTGATCCCGGTGAAGTGGAACCAGTCCGCCCCGTCCAGGATCGTGTCCCAGTCAAACTCCGCGGGCTGGGACAGCTGGATGGCCGAGTTGGCCCGGTCATAGATGCAGACGCTGCCCCGCTGGGAGGCGCCCTTCTCCAGGTAGTACACGCCGATCCGCTCGCCGCCGCGGACGATAGCGGAGGTATCCACCCCCAGGGTCCGCAGGGAGTTGACCGCGCCCTGGCCGATGGCGTGGGCGGGGAGCTTGGTGACAAAGGCGGCGTGGAGGCCGAAGTTTGCCAGGGAGACGGCCACGTTGGCCTCGCCGCCGCCGAAGGTGGCCTGCAGCTGGTCGTTCTGGAAAAAGCGGTAGTACCCGTTGGGGGCCAGGCGCAGCATGATCTCCCCGAAAGTGACGACTTTAGCCATTGCCCCGCACCTCCTTGACGATGTCCAGGGACTTCCGGCACAGCTCCGCAATGGTGTCCCAGGCGCCGGCCTCCACCAGCTTTGCCGAGGTGATATAGCTGCCGCCGCAGGCGAAGACCGCCTTGCACTTGAGGTAACTGCCCAGGTTATCCAGCGAGACGCCGCCGGTGGGCATAAAGCGGACCATGGGGAAGGGGGCGGCGATGGCCTTGATGGCGGCGACGCCGCCGAAGGTCTCCGCTGGGAAGAATTTCAGCACCTGCAGCCCGCAGTCCAGCGCCGTCTGGATCTCGGTGGCGGTGGCGCAGCCGGGGTACACCGTCAAGCCCAGCTCCTGGCAGCGCTTGACCACGTTTAAGGAGAATCCGGGGGAAACGACAAACTGCGCACCGGCGGCGTGGGCGGTGTCCACCTGCTCCGCCGTCAGCACCGTCCCGGCCCCCACCAGCATGTCCGGATGCTGGGAGCGGATGGCCTGGATGGCCTCCGCGGCCCCCGCCATCCGGAACGTGACCTCCACCGCGGGCAGGCCGCCCCGGATGAGGGCCTCGGCCAGGGGCAGGGCGTCCCGCTGGGGGTTGGCCAGGCTGACCACCGGCAAAATGCCTAATTTTTCCAGTTTTTGAGAAATGCTGTCCATAGAGAAACCTCCTTTTTGTTTTGTATAATAAAACAATGTTTTATTTTTAATGTATTATGCGACAATCGCCGGGAAAAAGCAAGAACTTTTCCAAAATTGCCGGCCTGGAGCTTGAAAAAAACAGAAACTCGTATAAAATAGTAAAAAATACACGTTGGAAAGGAGCCGGCTATGGCGGAAGTCCTACAGGTACAATCATTAGACCGGGCGCTGGATATTGTGGAAGTGCTGTGCCGCACCAAACACGGCATGGCCATCCGGGAGCTGACGGAGGCCACCGGCCTCAACAAGAGCACCGTATACCGTATGCTGCAGACCCTGCGGCGGCGGGGCTATGTCATGCAGGACGAGGACACGGGGCGGTACGCCATGACCACCCGGCTCTATGACCTGGGCAACCAGGTGGTCCGCCGGATGGACATCCTGGAGGCTTCCCGCCGCCCGATGGAGCGCCTGTGCGCGGCGGTGGGGGAGACGGTGCACCTGGTGATCCCGGAGGAGACGGAGATGGTCTACCTCCACAAGGTGGAACCGGAGGGGTCCTCCATCCGCATGGCCTCCTGGATCGGGATGCACCGGCCCATGTACTGCACCGCCTCTGGCAAGGCGATCTTGGCCTGCTACTCCGCGGAGCGGGTGGAGCAGCTTTGGCATGCCAGCACCATCGTGGCGTATACGCCCCATACCTTTACGGATCTGGCCGCTTTCCAGGGGGAGCTGGCGCTGATCCGCCGGCGGGGGGCGGCCTTTGACTGGGAGGAAAATGAGCTGGGCATCCGCTGTGTAGCCGCGGCCATCCGCGGCTGCCGCGGGAAGGTGCAGGGCGCCATCTCCATCAGCGTCCCCCAGCAGCACGCGGCGTATTGCCAGATGGAGTCGCTGCTGGAGCAGCTGTTTGCCGCGCGGAGCCAGATCGCCGCCCAAATGGGGGAACCCGGCCTTGGGTAACTGACCGGGCGGCAAGCCGCTGCAGCCCACGCGTGTCGTGTAAAGAACGGACAAGGAGGCCGCGCCATCCCGCGGCCTCCTCTTTTTTCCCTTCCCCGCCGGGGCAGGACGCTCCGCGGTTTTTGCTCTCCGGCCTCTATTCGATGTCCGGCTGGCCGGTGGCCTTGTTGACCAGGACCCTAAGGCGGCTGCCGGGGTCTTGTAGCTTGCCGCTCAAAATATCCTGTTCTGTAATCCGCGCCATCAAGATCTCCCGCTCCTTCACCCGCTCGTGGTCATAGGTGATATAGATGTAGCCGTCCTCGGCCTCCTTGGCGTCGGGGTAAGAGACCTCGTTGCGCTCATCCAGCAGCAGCGTGTAGGGCCATGTGGCGCCGTCGTCCTCGCTCAGCATGGCGGTCAAATGGCTGCGGCCCGCCCACTTTTTCACATTCCCCTGCTTCATGATGTCGTCGGTGGAGAGGCGGGTGGCAAATTGATAGTGGTTGACCATCAAAAGCCGGCCGGACTTGAGCCGCCGGATGAAGAACCGGGAGCAGGGGCCGTCAATATGGCTCTTGCGCCCTGGCGTCCAGGTGTAGCCCCCGTCTGTGGAGAAGCTCTCCCCGATGCCGTCAAAGGTCCGCACCAGCATCCACAGCGTCCCGTCCTTCTTTTCTACCAGCATGTGCTCGTCAAATCCCCGGTTGGGGACATCCGCGTGCCCCCGCAGGGCGATGGTGCGGCCCTGGTCGGTGGAGGCGTAGACGTTGGAAAACTGCTCGTTTTCCAGCCCGTGCCGCTCGCTGGGGACGCTGCCGCTCTCGTCCCGCCAGATGGCGCAGGGGAACAGCCATGTGCCATCGGAGACCGCCAGGGGCTTATTCATCATAATCCCGTTGGCGATCCGGCGGGGCGGGGACCACACCAGTTCCTCGGCGTCCGCGTCCTCGCAGATCACGACCCACACGCCGCTGCGCCCGTCGTTGAAGCCCTTTGCCTGGGTGTAGGTCATCCAGAGCCGGCCCAGGGGGTCAAACCACAGGCACGGATCGTAGATGCGGCAGGACGGGTCCGGGTGCTCCACCACCGTGGCGCAGGAGCGGAAGCTCTGCCCGGCGTCGTCGCTGGTGCACAGCACCATAATATTGCCGCCCACCTCGGCGCCCTGCCCGCCATAGAAGTTGATAAAAATCCGCCCCTTGGGACTGACCTCGATGGAGGGGATCCCCTGCCACCTGCGGTAGCTGTCCTGGAACCGCTCCTCCGTCGGCGCCACAAAAATTCTTGCCGGTGTCAACGCAACATCTTTTTCCACTGTCGTTTTCCTCCGTTTCTTCTCTTTATTCGCTCATCAAGTATGAGCAGTTAAACTATAGCTACCATAGCATGCGCCCGTTTTATTGTCAAGAATTTTACAGGGAACTTCCCGCCTTTTCTCGGCGGGAAGTTTTTTGTTCTCTGGTTGTCGCCGCATTTCTGTGGGGAAAACCGCCAGGTTTCGGTGAAATAATCGACAAAAATGCTTTTCCATAATTGGGGAATCTTCCAAAAAAGAAAGCAATATCCATTTTCAAATTGACAAATGCCCAGATGCTTGCTATGGTTAAACCAACCAAGTACATCATCAATGATGAGCAATAAAGCGATTTGCAGTAGGAGGTAGCGTGCGAATGTCAAAAGAAAATGCCTACGCGCTGGCGGGCGGCAAGATCGTGACGCCCGACCGGGTCATACCTGGGACGCTCTTGATTTCCAATGGGAAAATCGACGGGATCCTCTCCCCCTCCGCCGCGGCGGACGCCTCGTATGAGCGGGTGGATGTCACGGGCATGACGCTTTTGCCCGGCTTGATCGACACCCACGTCCACATGTGGGACCCCTCCCCGCTGAACTACCGGGAGGACTGGCAGTGCGGTTCCGCCTGCGCCGCCTCCGGCGGCATCACCACCATTGTGGAGATGCCGCTGAGCGTCCCGCCGGTGGTGGACGAGGCCGGGTTCCGGCTGAAGCTGGATGTGGCCAGCGCCCACTCCTATGTGGACTTCGCCTTCTGGGGCGGCTTGACGCCGGAGTGCGTCGAGCGCCTGCCGGAGCTGGACCGGCTGGGCTGCGTGGCCTACAAGGGCTTTATGAGCTTCGCCAATCCCGACTACCCCCAGATCACCGACGGCTACCTTGTCAAGGGGATGCGCCTTGCCAAGACCTTTGACGGGCTCATCGGCCTGCACGCGGAAAACGCGGAGGTGGCGGATTTTGGCAGCCGCGCCATGGCGGAGAGCGGCTGTACCGACTGGTCGATGCACGACGAGGCCCGTCCCTGGTGGGTGGAGCAGGAGGCCATCCAGCGGGCGGTGCTGTTCGCCAAAGTGATCGGCGCGCGGACCTATATCTGCCACATGACAACGGCCCAGGGCGCCGCCTACCTGCGCCAGGCCAAGTGCGACGGCGCGCCGGTGTACGGCGAGACCTGCCCCCACTACCTCATTTTTGACAAGACCATCCTGCGGGAGAAGGGGGCCTACGCCAAGTGCAACCCGCCCTTCCGCAGCCGGGAGAACGTGGAGAAGCTGTGGGAGTATATCTTCGACGGCACCATCGACACCATCGGCTCAGACCACGGCCCCTACGGGGAGGAGGAGAAGGTCAAGGAGGGCAACTTCTTCCTGGAGTACAGCGGCTTTGGCGGGTATGACGCCATGCTCTCCGGGCTTTTGACGGAGGGCGTCCACAAGCGGGGGCTCCCCTTGACGCGGCTGGCCGCGCTGACGGCGGGGAACGCCGCCAAGATCATGGGCCTGGCGCCGAAGAAGGGCGCGCTGCTGCCGGGGTGCGACGCTGACATCGCGGTGGTGGACCTGGACGAGGAGTGGGTGTTTGACGGGGAGAAGACCCTCTCCAAAATCAAGTCTAAGCACATTATTTACCACGGCATGCCCATGAAGGGCCGCGTCAAGCAGACCTGGGTCCGGGGCCGGCGGGTCTACCAGGACGGGCAGATGGTCCAGGCCCCGGGCTACGGCCAGTTCGTCCCCAAGCAGAAGGAGGAATCCCATGACAAATAAATCCCTTTGGGCCGGCGAGACCACCATGGCCGGCCAGCGGGTTTCCCGCATCGCCTTCGGTACGGAGCACCTCAACTTATACACGCCCAGCCTGGGCGGCCAGTTCCTCTCGGACGCCGCCCGGCTCCACAATGTATTTTTCTGGGATACGGACAACTGCTACGGCAGCCAGCCAGCCGTGGCGGCGGGACTGAAGCTGCAGCCCCGGGAGGACATCGTGGTCACCAGCAAGACCTATGCCGACTCCCGGGAGGACGCCTTCTCCAGCGTCCACAAGATCCTAAAGGACCTGGACACGCCGTACATCGACTTCTGCCTGCTCCACGGCGTGGAGAGCGGGAAGCTGGAGGGGAAGATGCCGGCCCTCTCCGCCCTGCGGGAGATGCAGGCCCAGGGCCTGGTCCGCCACATCGGGCTGTCCACCCACTGCGCCGACGTGGCCTGGGCCGCCAGCGACGTGGAGGGGATCGAGGTCCTCTGCGTCACCTTTAACCGGGACGGCTCCCGCATCGAGCAGGGCAACCTGGACGGCATGGTAAGAGCCCTGGACAAGGCGCACAACCGGCGGGGCCTTGGCACCTACGTCATCAAGACCCTGGGCCGCGGGGATCTGGTCCACGACGTCCGCGCCGCGCTGAACTGGGTTTTGGACCACCACGCCTGCATTGACGTGTTGAACATCGGGTACGCCAACCTTCGGGAGCTGCGGCAGGACCTGTCGGTTGTCAACGACTATTTCGCCGCGTTGGAGGAGGATCGCCATGAGTAATTGTCTTCTCATCAAAAACTGCATGCTGACCACCTTCTTCAACGACGGGTACAACGCCACCAAGATCCTGGAGAATGTGGATATTTTGATCGAGGACGGCGTGATCCGCTCCATCGGCCAGGGGCTGCGGGCCGACTGCCCCACTGTCGACGGCACGGGGAAGCTGGCTGCCCCCGGTTTCCTCAACGGGCGCAGCTGCAGCCTGGCCGCCCTGGTGTCCAAGAGCTTGGCCGCCGACATCAAGTGCAGCCGCTTTGGCGGCACGCCCCTGTACACCCGGGTCAACCCCCTCCTCAACGCCGCCCAGGCCGCGCTCTCCGACGGGGAGCTGGAGGACCTGCTCCGCCTGGCGCTCTACCAGGCCATTGACAGCGGCACCACCACCCTGCTGGAGCACTGCTCCGTCCGGGAGCTGCCGATCTTCCTGTCCCTGTGCCAGTCGGCGGGGATGCGGGCCATTGTCTCCCCCATGCTGATGAACCGGCAAACCCTCCCGGAGACGGACCTGTGGGGCCGCTGCGACAACGCCCTGGAGGCGGTGGACGAGGACGGCCTCGTCGCCTGGAACCGCGGCTTTGTGGAGCGGACCGCCGGCCAGCTGGCCCAGGCCGGTATGGGCCTCGGCTCCGTGGAGACGGTTAGCGAGTCCCTCATCCGCAAAGCGGCCCAGGCCGCCTTTGCCCTGGACTGCACGCTGATGATCCCCCTCAACGAGACCCAGCAGGAGCGGGACGTCTGCCAGGAGCGCTACGGCCTCAGCCCGGCGGCGCTGCTGCACAAAAACCACGCCCTGCATAGAAAGACCATCACCGGCGGCAACCAGCTGACCGACCGGGCGGACCGGGCCATCCTCCGCAGCGGCGCCTCCGCCGTGGCGCTGTGCCCGGTGGAGAGCCTCCACGACGCGCGGCTGGCCCCCTTCCTGGACTGCCAGTATGACGACCTGGAGATCCTCATCGGCAGCGGCCGCACCGCGCCGGATATGACGATGCAGAGCCGGGCGCTGACCCTGGCGGGGAAGCTGGAGCGGGGCCTGCGCCACCAGATGCGGGCGCAAAAGACCTTTTACGCCGTGTCCTCCGGCGCCGCCAAGGCCGCCTCGCTGCCGGTGGGGGAGTTGGACGAGGGCCTCATCGCGGACCTCATCCTCATCGACCTCTCCCGCCCCCACTACCACCCCCTCACCATGCCCATCGCGGACCTCATCTACAACACCACCCCCAGCGACATTACGGAAGTCATCGTCAACGGAAAGCTGCTCAAGCAAAACGGCCGCGTGCTGCCCATGGATGCCGGCGATGTGGCCCGGCGGGCGGAGCAGGCTGCTGCGAAGATCTGGGCACGCGCTCGGGAAACCGGTGCGTTCTAGATAAAATTTGAAAGAAAGTGAAAGGTGGAACCATGAAAAAGTTGATTTCTCTTGTCCTGGCACTGGTAATGGCCCTGTCCCTTGTGGCCTGCTCCAGCACAAACAACCAAGCCAACAATGGCAACGCTTCCAACAATGGCGGCAATGCCTCCGATGACGGAGGGGACGCCGCCGGCCAGCTGGATACCGACAACCCCATTAAGATCGGCTATCTGGCCTGGGCCTCCGGCGCCGACGCCTACATGGGCCTTGTGGCCATCGCCGCCCTGGAGGACCGCATCGAGGAGATCAACGCCAACGGCGGCCTTCTGGGCCGGGAGGTGCAGCTCATCTGGTATGACATCTCCGCCGACTTCTCCGAGTCCGTCAACGCCACCAACAAGCTCATCAACCAGGACCAGGTGGACGCCATCATCGGGCCCGACGGCAGCCCCTTCGCCATCACCCTGGGCAGCATCGTTGAGGAGGCCCAGGTCCCCCTGCTCCCCAACTGCGGCAATGCTGAGGTCACCATCAATGACGACGGCTCCACCAAGCCCTACGTCTTCCGCGTGGCCCCCCAGAACGCGCTGACCAGCATCACCATGGCCCACTACGCCTACAACGAGATGGGCGTTCGGACGGTGGCCACCCTCTCTGAGTCCACCAACATCAGCACCGTGGAAGCCGTGGACGAGTTTGTGAAGGAGTTTGAGGCCCTGGGCGGCGAGATCGTGGCCCAGGAGAGCTACATGCTCAACGACACCGAGTTCCGCGCCCAGATCACCACCATCGCCCAGGCGGAGCCCGAGTATGTGTACATGCCCGCCGCCGCCTACAAGGAGGTGTGCAACTTCGCCATCCAGCTCAGCGACATGGGCTACAGCGACAGCATCAAGATCCTGGGCACCGATGGCTGGTATAACCCCGACGCCCTGGCCGTGGCCGGCGATGCCCTGGACGGCTGCGTGGTGGTGTCCGCCCTGGATATGAACTCCGAGAACATCGCCCCCATGGTGGAGGAGTTCGCTGAGAAGCACGCCGATCTGAACGCCAGCCTCCACCTGTATGCCCTCTATGCCGTGAACGCCCTGCAGTTCCTGGAGTACGCCATCACCACCGCCGGCTCCACCGACGGCCCCGCGATCAAGCAGGCCCTGGAGGAGACCACCGGTGTTGAGATGATCACTGGCGGTTCCTGGTACTTTGACGAGCACCACGACCCGGTTGGCCCCGAGTTCACCATCCTCTCCATTGAAGGCGGGGAGGCTGTGTCTCTGGGTGTATACTCTGTCGAGCAATAGGTTTGTGCCGCAGGCGGGGAGAGGCCTCCTCTCCCCGCCTGTCTTTTCAGACAAATCCGTGGGAGGGACTGTGCTATGACGGTATTTATCCAGCAAATCATCACCGGCCTGTCCATCGGCAGCATTTACGCGCTGCTGGCCGTTGGCTACGCCTTGATCTACAGTATTTTTAACTTTTCAAACTTCGCCTTCGGCGTTATCATGATGGTGGGCACCTTCGGCGCCGTATACGCCATCAACTGGGCCGGCGCGCCGCTGCCCATCGCCATCCTGGCCGGGATGCTGGTGGCGGCCGCCATCTCCCTGGTGGTGGAGGTCAGCACCTACCGCCCCATGCGCCGGAAAAACGCCCCCCGCCTGTACCTTATGATCGCGGGCATCGGCATCAACATGTTTATTGAAAACCTGGCGATCCAGACGCTGGGCTCCAGCGTGAAGCCCTTCCCCTCCGACTGGGGCAGAGAGATTTTGAACGTGGGCGGCGTCAGCATCGCCTTTGCCGACCTGCTCTCCGGCGGGCTGTCCCTTGTGATGCTGGCCTGCCTGTGGCTGTTCATCTACCGGACAAAGACCGGCCTTGGCATCCGCGCCAGCTCCTACGATGTGAACACCACCGGGCTGATGGGCGTCAATGTGGACATGGTCTCCCTGGTGGTCTTTGCCATCTCCGGCCTCACCGCCGGCCTCTCCGGCGTGTTTTACGGGATGAAGTACACGGTGTACCCCTCCATGGGCATCGTCTCCAACAAGGCCTTTGTCGCCGCCGTGATCGGCGGCCTGGGCAGCCTCCCCGGCGCGGTGCTGGGGGGCATCCTCCTGGGGCTTTTGGAGACCATGGTGTCGGCCTACGTCTCCTCCCTGCTCCGGGATATGATCGCCTACCTTGTCATGATTGTCATCCTGGTCTTTATCCCCAACGGCATCATGGGCAAGAGCGTAAAAGAGAAGCTGTAAGGGAGGGGGAAGGACATGTATCAATACTTATCCGGTATTCTTACCATCATCGCCATCAACGTGACGGCGGTCTGCGGCTTGACGGTTCTGACCGGGTTCACCGGCCTCTTCTCCATGGGCCACGCGGGCTTTATGTCCCTGGGGGCCTACGCCTCTGTCATCGCCATGCTGTATTGGCACTTCCCGTTCATCCCGGCCATGATCTTCGGCGGCCTCGCGGCGGCCCTGGTGGGGCTTATCGTGGGCTATCCCACCATGAAGGGGAAGATGCGCGGCGACACCTTCGCCATCGCGATGCTGGGCTTTTCCGAGACGGTGCGCCTGGGCCTGTCCAATATCTACCCCTATATCAACGGCGCCCTCGGCATCAGCGATATCCCTCGGTACAGCGAGGCCTGGGTGGTCACGCTGATCGCCGCCTTCTGCGTCTACATCACCTACCGCTACACCCGCTCCAAGCACGGCCGCATCGCCCTGTCCATCCGGGACGAGGAGACGGCGGCGGAGCTCATCGGCGTCAACATCACCTGGGAGAAGATCAAGAGCTTTATGATCAGCGCCTTCTTCTGCGGCATGGCCGGGTGCATGTACGCCTGCTACTACACCTTCATCACGCCCAATACCTTCTCCACCACCACCTCCAACAACCTGCTGGCCGCCGTGGTCTTTGGCGGCATGGGCTCCGTCACCGGGCCGACCATCGCGGCGGCGATCCTGGCTATGCTGCCGGAGATGCTGCGCTTCGTCCAGAAGTGGCGCCTGGTGCTCTACGGCGCGGTGATGATCCTTGTCATGCTGTTCCGCCCCGAGGGGTTGATGGGCGGCCGGGAGTTCTCCATCAAGGGGATTGCCCGCTGGTTCCGTAAAATCTTTTCCAAACTAAACCGCCGCGCTGGGGAGGTGTCAAAATGAGCCTTTTGGAAGTCAAGAATTTAACCATTCAGTTTGGCGGCTTAAAAGCGATCAGCGACGTGGACCTGGAGATCAACCCCGGGGAGATGATCGGGCTGATCGGCCCCAACGGCGCGGGGAAGACCACGCTGTTCAACGCCATCACGGGGGTTGTGGATATCGCCCAGGGCAGCATCACCTTTGACGGCAAGAATCTGAGCAAGTATAAGCCCAACCAGATCGCCCACCTGGGGATCAGCCGCACCTTTCAGAACATCCGTCTGTTTTCCAAGATGACCGCGGAGGAGAACGTCTCCATCGGCATCAGCAGCGTGGCGGACTACGACATCATCTCCGCCTTCCTGGGCCTTCCCAACGCGCGGAAAAAGGACCGGGAAACCCGGGAGAAGGCCCGGGAGTACCTGGCGCAGGTGAACCTCCTGGAGTATAAGGACGCCATCGCCGGCTCCCTGCCCTACGGCATCCAGCGCAAGCTGGAGATCGCCCGGGCCATCGCCACCCGGCCAAAGCTTTTGCTGCTGGACGAGCCGGCCGCCGGGATGAACAACGAGGAGACCATGGAGCTGATCGAGTTCATCCGCAATATCCACCGGCACAATGAGACCAACATGGCGATCATCTTAATCGAGCACCACCTGGAGGTGGTGATGAATCTCTGCAGCGATATCACCGTATTGAACCTGGGCAGCGTTTTGACACGGGGGAACCCGGAGGAAGTGCAAAACAATCCTGCCGTCATCAAGGCGTATATCGGCGAGAGGAGGAGCAGGGCATGAGCGGACAGGACGTATTGTTACAGGTTGAAAATCTGGAGGTCTTCTACGGCGGCATCCAGGCGCTCCACGGCGTCAACATGCATGTCAACCGCGGGGAAATCGTGGCCATCATCGGGGCAAACGGCGCGGGGAAATCCACCTTGCTGCGCTCCATTGCCGGCGACAAGGAGATCAAGCGCGGGACGGTCACTTTTGCCGGGAAGCCCCTGCCCAAGCGGGCCTACCATGTAGCCAACCACGGGATCAGCCTGGTGCCGGAGGGGCGGCGGATCTTCGCCAATCTCAGCGTAAAGGAGAACCTGGCCATCGGCGCCTATATGGAGAACAACAAAGGGGTAGTGCGGGACCGGCAGGAAGAGGTCTTTGCCCTCTTCCCCCGGCTGAAGGAGCGCCTCCATCAGCCCGCCGGCACCATGTCCGGCGGCGAGCAGCAGATGCTGGCGGTGGGGCGCGCGCTGATGGCGGGGCCCACCCTTCTGATGCTGGACGAGCCGAGCCTGGGGCTGGCGCCCATTGTGGTGGATGAGATGTTTGAGAAGTTCAAGCAGATCAACAAGGATCTGGGCGTCACCATCCTGGTGGTGGAGCAAAACGCCTTCATCGCCCTGGACGCCGCCGACCGCGGCTATATCATCAGCCTCGGGAAGGTGGTCATGGAGGGTTCCGCGGAATCCCTGCTCAACGACCCGGAAGTGCAGTCGGCCTATATGGGCGTCAAATAGGGGGACGCTATGCTGTTTCAAGATAAGATTGTCGTTGTTACCGGCGCCTCCAGCGGCATCGGCAAGGCGGTGGCGGAGCTCTTCCTCAAGGAGGGCGCCACCGTGGTGATGGTCAGCCGCAGCGAAGCCAAGGGCCGCTCCGCGCTGGAGGAGATGCGGGGCATCTCCCCCTCCTGCGCCTTCTTCCCCTGCGACGTGGGCAACGAGGCGCAGGTCCGCCAGCTGTTTCAGCGCGTCGCGTCGGATTACGGCAGGCTGGACGTGCTGCACAACAACGCCGGCGTATCCGTCGGCGGCGGCCTTATGGATACCACGGAGGAGCAGTGGGACGAGGTCCTCCGGGTCAACTTGAAGGGGGCCTTCTTCTGCACCAAATACGCCGTCCCCCTACTCAAAAAGGGGGACTGTAAGGCTGTGGTCAATACGGTCTCTGAGCTGGGGCTGGTGGCCACCCGGAACTCCCTGGGCTACATCTGCTCCAAGGGGGCGCTGATGCAGTTTACCAAGGGCGCCGCCCTGGAGCTGGCCCCCTTTGGGATCCGGGTCAACGCCGTCTGCCCCGCGGGGACGGAGAGCGAGATGTTCCACCGGGATATGGCCTCCGGCGAGGGCGGGTATGACGCCAATGTGGCCCGGCTGGCGGCCTCCTATCCCCTGGGGCGGATCGCCGTCCCCATGGATATCGCCCCGGCCGTCCTTTTCCTCAGCTCCCCCTACGCCTCCTTTATTACGGGGACGCACCTTCTCCTAGACGCCGGTTTTACCGCGCAGTAAGCGACACGTTATTTTTGCAGGAGGGTTTTATGGTACTGGATCTGATCATTCACAGCGGCTATGTCATCACCATGGAAGGCGACGGCGTCGGCGTCATCCCCGACGGGGCAGTGGGCATCAAGGGCAATACCATTGTGGCCGTCGCCCCCACAAAGGAGGTCACCGCCGCCTATACCGCCCACCGCTACCTCGACGCCACCGACCGCGCCGTTTTGCCGGGGTTTGTGGACGCCCATATCCACACCTCCAACGCCATTGTCCGCGGCGGGAGCCAGGACATCGACAAGTGGATGTACAGCGGGATTCTGCCGCTGCTCAGCCTGGCGGAGACGGAGGACCTGGCGGCCGGCTCCATGCTGAATATTATCGAGGCCGTCAAAAAAGGGACTACCACCTTCTGTGACTATGACTTCCCCATGCTGGAGCTGGTGAAAAACCACATCAAGGTGGGGACCCGGGCGGTGGTCGCCGAGATGATCAACGAGCTCCCCACGGTGACCTACGGCGTACAGGACACCACCCTCCGGGATTTTGACAGCGCCAAAGGCAACCGGAAGCTGAAGGACGCCATTTCGCTGGTGGAGACCTACCACCAGAAAGACGGCGGCCGTATCACCTGCATGATGGGCCCCCAGGCCAGCGAGATGTGCTCCATCCCGCTGCTGCGGGAGATCAAGGCCTACGCGGACAAGAACGGCCTGGATATCCACATGCATGTGGCCCAGGGCGACCGGGAGACCCGCCAGGTGATGGAGCGCTACGGCAAGCGCCCGGTGGAGCTGCTGGACGAGCTGGGGTATCTCAACAGCCGCCTCCACGCCGCCCATATTACAGAGACCACCCAGCAGGAGCGGCAGCTGCTGGCCCAGCGCGGGGTGAGCATGGCCCTGTGCACCGCCAGCATCGCCATCATCAACGGCGCCCTGCCTCCCGCCCAGGAGTATATGGCTTTGGGCGGCGCCGTGGGCCTTGGCACAGACCAGGCGCCCGGCAACAACTGCAACAACCTCTTCAACGAGATGAAACTCACCGCCCTGCTCCACAAGTATAAAAACGGTTCCCCCACCGTCTTCCCCGCGTGGAAGGTCCTCCGCATGGCCACCATTGAGGCGGCCCAGGCCATGGGGATTGACGGCCAGGTGGGCTCCCTGCGCCCGGGCAAGAAGGCGGACGTCATCCTTGTGGACCTCACCAGCCCCGCGCTGAGCCCCATCCTGCCCTACCCCGTCCGCAACATCATCCCCAACCTAGTATACTCCGCCAGCGGCAGCGAGGTGGAGACGGTCATCATCGACGGCAACATCGTGGTGGAGGACCATGTCCTCCGCACGGTGGATGAACAGGCGGAAATCGCGAAGGCCAACCGCTCCGCCCTGGCCATCTGCCGGCGGCTGCGGGAGACCGGCTGGGAGAAGGAGCTGCCCCTGGCCCGCTGGACTGAGGAGGGGTACTATTGATGAGACGCACTGCGGACCTCTCCCACGCCGCCCCCCAGATGAAGGCGCGGCTTACGGTTATCCTGGTGGCCCTGTGCTACAGCACCATGGGCGCCGCTTTCCAGTTTGTGGACTGGAACCCGCTGGTCATTACCGGGGGGCGCAGCGCCGTGGCCTTCCTATGCCTCGCCGCCTACCGGCGGTCCTGCCGGATTACGCTGAATAAGAAAGTGCTGATCGGCGCGCTGATCTCCCTTTTCACCACCACGGCCTTCGTCGTCGCCAACAAGCTGACAGCGCCGGTCAACGCCGTCGTCCTGCAGTACACAAACCCGCTTTTTGTGCTGCTGCTCTGCTGGCTGGTGCTCAAGCGCCGCTTGAAGCGGAAGGAAGTGGCCATCTCCCTTTGCATGATGGCCGGCATTGTGCTCTTTTTCGCCGACGAGCTCTCCCCGGGGCAGGCGCTGGGCAATCTGTTCGGCCTTCTCAGCGGCATCGGCATGGCGTGCAGCATCTTTTACGCCTGCCACGCGAAGGCGGACATCCAGGAGTACACCATGCTGATGTGCCTCATCTCCTTCCTTGTAGGGGTCCTGGCGGCGCTGGCGGACCCTCCCAGCCTCACCGGTTCCTCCGTGCTGGCGGTGGTCTTCCTGGGCGTGGTGGGCTCCGGGGTCTCCTCGATCCTCTACTCCAAATCCGCGCCGCTGCTGAATTCCACGGAGGTCTCCCTCCTCCTCATGCTGGACCCCATTTTGAACCCCGTGTGGGTGGCCCTCCTCACCGGTACGCTGCCGGGCCCCTTCGCCCTGTTGGGCGGGGTGGTAGTGCTGGGCTGCGTGGCGTTCCAGGTCCTCACCTCCGCGGACAGGGGTGGGGCGGGCAGCCCCGGCGCAGAGTAGGCCGGCCTTAGCCTTAAATCGGCGTTGAAGGCCAATTTGGATGCTTTTTGTTCCCAAAAATGAAACACATCGGACATCCCCATTTGATATTTTCTGCAAAAGGACGTGTATTGTGGGTATTCGGACAAATGAAAAAAACTTGATGCAGACCGGGTTGTTCTCTGACAAGTTCAAGGTCTATTCCTACCTGCTCCTGCACTTTATCGGCGAGAAAAATGAGCCTGTGGGTTCCTGGACGCTGCGGCAGGACATGGTATCCGCTGGATTTGACTGCAGCACCGCAACGATCGGCCGCTACTTAAAAGAATTGGACGCGCAGGATTATACCGTACAGCAGAGCAAGTGCGGGCGCGTTTTGACGCCCGGCGGCCGCGCGTACCTGCAGGAGATGGAAGAGAAGGTGGAGCGGGCCCAGATCCAGTCGGAGTTCAACAAGACGGTAAAGGTGACGGAGTACAGCGAACTCATCGACCTCTTGGACGCCAGGAAGGCGCTGGAAACAGAGGCCGCCCGCCTCGCCGCCCGTAACGCCACGGACCTGGATCTCCAGAAGCTTCTGAAAACGGTCTCCGCCCACCAGGACACGGTGAATCACAATGAGGATCCCACCATTGTGGCGCTGGATTTCCACGCCACGGTGGCGGAGATCAGCCACAACCGCTTCATCCAATCCATCCTCAATATGCTGATTTACGAGGAAAAGCGGATGGAGGGGAAAATGGAGACGCTGGTAACCCGCGAGCGCGGACGGATCTATGTGAAGGAGCACGAGCAGATCGCCGACGCCATCTGCAGGCACGACGAGAAGAAGGCCG
The DNA here is from genome assembly GCA_944385425.1 of uncultured Oscillospiraceae bacterium. Classification (GTDB taxonomy): domain Bacteria; phylum Bacillota; class Clostridia; order Oscillospirales; family Oscillospiraceae; genus CAJFPI01. The sequence continues at coordinate 19,827 of CALWXD010000112.1, forward strand.
CCCAGCTGATGAACGACCATATTTCCACCCTGTGCCTGGCGGTGGGGGAGCAGGTGGAAAATATGTAACCGCCGCGCCTGTCCCATTGGACCGCGCCAAGCAAAAAACCGCCGGAAGCGGGGGCAAAATTGCCCCCGCTTCCGGCAGGAAAGCCGGTACACCTCGGGGTGTACCGGCTTCTTTTTTCTTGTCCGGCGAAACCGCGCCGGCAGCGGGCAGGCCGCGGCAAGCCGCCGGGCCCGGGATCAGTACCCCTGCCGGCGGCTGGGGGCGTAGAGCAGGGGCTGCCCGGCGGCATAGCGCTCCAGGTTCTCCAAAAACATGTCCACCACCCGCTCCTTGGTGTAGCCCAGGGTGGTGTCCCCGGAGCAGTGGGGGGTCAAAATCACGTTGGGCGCGCGCCAGAGGGGGTGGTCCGGGGGCAGGGGCTCCGGCGACATCACGTCCAGCGCCGCCCCGGCCAGGCGCCTGCCCCGGAGGGCGTCCATCAGCGCCTCCTGGTCCACCGCGCTGCCCCGGCCCACGTTGATGAGGCAGGCGTCGTCGGGCAGAAGCTCGATGCGGGCGCGGTTCATCAGACCCGCCGTCTCCCCGGTGGCGGGGAGGCAGAGGATCAGCGCGTCGGTGTCCGGCAAAAGCCCCTCCAGCTCCCCCGCGGCATACACCGCGTCGAAGGCCGGGTCGGCCCCCCGCCCCACATGCCGCCGCACGCCCCGCACCGCGGCGCCCATGGCCTTCAGCCGCCGGGCCACCTGGGTCCCCACGTCGCCCATTCCCACCACGGTGGTCCTCAGGCCGTAGACCGAGCGGATCTGCTCGGCGCTGCGCCAGGTGCGGCTGGCCATCCACCTCTGGCACTCCGGCATCCGCCGCAGCAGCATCAGCAGCACCATCAGCACATGCTCGGAGATGGTGACGCCGTAGGCCCCGGCGCTGTTGGTGAACAGGCAGTTGGGGTTGGCCCACACCCCGTCGGAGAGGTAGGGCTCAATCCCGGCAAAGCTGCAGGCGAACCACTTGAGGTTCTGCCCCGCCTGGAGCACCGGCAGCGCGTCGTGGCCGAAGAAGATCTCATACTGGTCCACCACCGGCGCCACCTCCTGGGCGCTGGAGAAGTAGTCCACGAAAAAGCCCAGCCGGGCCGCCCGGTCGCCGATCCGCTTTTTTAGGTCGCTGGTGAGAAAATCGTCCATCACCGCTATCTTTTTCATCGCAGTCCCTCCAAAATCTGCTCCGCCGTGTGGATGCCGTCGGCCGCGGCGGACAGGATGCCGCCGGCGTAGCCCGCCCCCTCGCCGCAGGGAAAAAGCCCCCGCAGGCTGGCCTGCCGCCCCTCGTCCCGCAGGATCCGCACCGGGGCGCTGCTGCGGCTCTCCACGGCGGTGAGCACCGCGTCGGGGCAGGCAAACCCCGCGATCCGCCGGTCAAAGGCGGGCAGGGCCTCCGCCAGCGCGTCCGCCACAAAGGGCGGCAGGCAGCGGCGGAGATCCGTCCAGGCGACCCCGGGGCGGTAGGTGGGCCGGACCCGGCCGGGTCCGGCGGAGGGCCGCCGGGCCAGGAAATCCCCCACCAGCTGGCAGGGGGCGGCAAAATCCCCGCCGCCCAGGCGGAAGGCCGCCTCCTCCAGCCGCCGCTGGAAGGCGATGCCGGCCAGGGGGCCGCTGCCGCCGAAGTCCTCCGGCGTCACATTGACCAGCAGCGCGCCGTTGATGTTCTCCCCGTCCCGGGCGTAGCGGCTCATGCCGTTGGTCACCAGGCGCCCCGCCTCGGAGGCGGAGGCCACCACCTGCCCTCCCGGGCAGACGCAGAAGGAGAACACCGCCCGTCCGCCGGACACATGGCGGGAGAGGGCGTAGGAGGAGACGGGCAGGGCGGGGTGGCCGGCGTACCGGCCATACTGGGCCCGGTCGATCTCCTCCTGGAGGTGCTCGATCCGGACGCCCACAGCAAAGGGCTTTGGCGCCAGGAGGATCCCCCCGTTGTGGAGCATCTCCGCCGTGTCCCGGGCACTGTGGCCCGGCGCCAGGGCCGCGCAGGCCGCCTTCAGCCGGTAGGGCCCCGCCGGGCCGGTGACCTCCAGCCCGGTCAGCGCGCCCTCCGCGCGGAAAAGGCCAGTCACCTGGTGGCCGAAACGGATATCCGCCCCCAGGGCCAGCAGCGCCTTCCTCAGGTTCACCAGGGCGATGTGGAGCCGGTCCGTCCCGGCGTGGGGCTTTGCGTCCACCAGGATGCTCTCCGGCGCGCCGAATTCCACCAGCTTGCCCAAAATCCATCGGTGGCAGAGGTCCCGGGTGCCGGTGTTCAGCTTGCCGTCGGAGAAGGCCCCGGCGCCCCCCTCGCCGAACTGGACGTTGGAGGCGGGGTTCAGCCGCCCGGTGCGCCAGAATTCCTCCACGTCCCTCTGCCGCCGCTCCACGGCCTGCCCCCGCTCCAGCAGGATGGGCCGGGCACCGGCCACGGCCAGGATCAGCGCGCAGAAGAGGCCCGCCGGCCCGGCCCCCACCACCACCGGCGGCGTCTCCGGCGGCGCGGCCAGGGGGGCGGGGGGCGTAAACCGCTCCCGCTTAACCCGCTGGATCTGGCTGTCGGACAGGCGGCGCAGCACCTTCCCCTCCTGGCGCAGGGCCACCTGCACCGCGCACACCACCCACACGCCCTCCCGGGCGTCAATGGAGCGGCGGACCAGCCGCAGATCCTGGATCTCCTCCTCCGCCACATGCAGCCGCCGGGCCGCCTTCTCCCGCAGCGCGGCGGCGTCCTCCCCCGGCAGCAGTCGAATTCCGTCGATCCGGAGCACAGCATCCCTCCTCCCTTCCGAAAATACCTACCCCTATTATAGCGGCCTTTCATTTTCCGGGCAACCGGAATGTTCAAATAATCTGCAAAGTTTCTTCATACTTTAGACACAAAGGCCCATTATAATGCAGGCATACAAAGAAAGAAACCAGGGAGGTTTTTGATATGAGTGCGTACAATGATTTTGATTCCTTCTACCGTCCGCCGCAGAACCGGGGCTACCAGGAGCCGGCACCCCGGTCCCCCCAGCAGGAGGGGCCGGTTGGCACGACGCCAGCCCCCGGCGGCAGGGGCCGGAAAAAGCGCCGCTGGCCCAAGGTTCTGGCCTGTGTGCTGGCCTGCGTGCTGCTGCTGGGCGGCGGCGTCGGCATCGGGTACGCGGCCCGGGACGTGCTCCATCTGGGCGGCAGGACCGACATCTATCTCAGCAGCCGTGAGCCGGTGGAGGTGAACACCGTGGCGGTGGACGGCAAGACCCTCATGAGCTATTCCGAGCTGTACAAGGCCAACGTCAACGCCTGCGTCAGCATCAACGCCTCCACCACGGAGAACATCTTCGGCCAGGAGGCCACCGTCATGGCCTCCTCCGGCAGCGGGTTCATCATCACCAAGGACGGCTATATCGCCACCAACTACCACGTCATCGACGGCAGAAACCGCGTCAGCGTCACGCTGTATGACGGCTCCACCTACGACGCGGAGATCGTCGGCGGCGACGAGGACTACGACATCGCCGTCTTGAAGATCGACCCCGAGACAGACCTCACCCCCGTGGTCATCGGTGACTCCAGCGAGCTGAACGTGGGCGACCAGATCGCCGTCATCGGCAACCCCCTGGGCGAGCTGACCTTCTCCATGGGCGACGGCATCGTCTCCATGACCAACCGCCTCATCAACGTCAACGGAACGCCCTTCAACATGATCCAGATCACCGCCCCGGTAAACTCCGGCAACTCCGGCGGCCCCATGTTCAATATGTACGGCGAGGTGGTGGGCATCGTGTCCGCCAAGCTCTCCAGCAGCGGCAGCTCCAGCGAGGCCAGCGTGGAGGGCCTGGGGTTCGCCATCCCCATCAACGACGTGGTGTCCATGATTGAGGACATCATGACCAACGGCTATGTGACCAACAAGCCCTACCTGGCGGTCGTGGTGGGCACGCTGGAGCGGGGCATGGTCCCCAGCAGCGCGGTGAGCGCGGGGGCCTATATCTACTCCGTGGAGGAGGGCGGCGCCGCCGACCGGGCGGGCCTCCAGGCCGGCGACATCATCACCCGGATCGACGACACCGCCATTGAGGAGTTCAGCGACATCACCGCCGCCCTCAAGAGCTACACCGCCGGCGATACGGCCACCATCACCTACTACCGCGGCAACGAGGAGCACACCGCCCAGGTGACCTTTGACAGCGTCCCCCAGGACAACTTGACCCCCACCGCGGACGACGGCTCCAGCCAGGACGGCGGCGACTACTCCAACCCCTACGCCGACCCCTGGGAGTTCTTTGAGTACTTCTTCGGCAACGGCGGCCGGTACAGCGACCGGGCGGCCTAGCCCAATTCCCTCTGCTATTTCTCTTTTTCTCTTTTCATTTCCTTTCCTTCTTAGCGAAAGGCCCCCGGCTGTACCGGGGGCTTCAGCCTGTCGAGAAACCTGGCATATGCGTCAAGCATAAGCCGGGTTTCTTGCGTATAGCTGCCAAAGAAGGATAAGGGTAAATGGAGCAAGCTTCTCCTTCCACAACCAACAGGCCAGTTTTTT
>CALWXD010000113.1 GCA_944385425.1 uncultured Oscillospiraceae bacterium
GACAGCGCACGCTCATCTCCCCCCGCTGGGTGCGGAACACCTGGCCCTTCACGCCCACGATGTCGCCGATGTCGTATTTCTTGAACCAGTTGTAGGCCTCCTCGCCCATGTCATCCCGCTTGGCGTAAAGCTGGATGCGGCCGGACTTGTCCTGCAGGTCGCAGAAACTGACCTTGCCCATGCCCCGCTTGCTCATCAGCCGGCCGGCCACGGTGACCTCCTGGTTCTCCAGCTCGTCAAAGTGGTCCTTGATCTCCTGGGCGTGGTGGCTCACGGCGTACTTGGTCACCTGGAAGGGGTCGCGCCCCTCCTGCTGGAGGGCGGCCAGCTTTTCCCGGCGGATCCGGAGGATCTCAGACAGGTCCTGCTGGACCTCCTGGTTGTTTGTCTTCTGTTCAGCCATGGGTGTCTCCTTCCTCTCTCAGCGCTCAATGGTGTCCACCGTGTACTGGATGGGGCCCTTGGGGGCCTCCACCGTCACCGTGTCCCCCGCCCGGGCGCCCATCAGCGCTTTGCCCACCGGGGACTCCTCGCTGATGGCGCCGGCTTTGAAGTCCGACTCCTGGCTGCCCACCACCAGAAGGGTCATGGACCTGCCGCCCTTGACCGGGGTGATGGTCACCTTGCTGCCGATGCTGACCACGTCGGTGGAGATCTCGTCCTCCTCCACAATCACGGCGTGGAGCAGGATATTCTCCACCTCAGCGATCCGGGAATAGAGCTTGCCCTGCTCGTTCTTCGCCTCGTCGTACTCGCTGTTTTCACTGAGGTCACCAAAGCCGCGGGCCACCTTGATCTGCTCGGCCACCTCGTCGCTGCGGGTGGTCTTGAGGTAGTTCAGCTCCTTCTGCAGCTCGTCAAAGCGGGCCTGGCTCATCTTGAATTCCTGTTTCGCTTTCATTCCTTGCCTTCACCTTTCTATTTCATAGTCTGCCGGACCGGTTCCGTCACATACCTATTCTATATTACTACACAGTGTATGCATTATAGTAACTTTTTTGGCCGCTGTCAACCGTTTGGATGGGAATTTGGTGGTTTTGTAAAATCCCGGCCCCTAAAAGCACCGCCAGCAGCTGCTCCGCGCCGCAGTTCTCCTCCACCTCCTCCCCCAGCTTGGCGGGCAGGGCGAAACGCACGCCGTTTTGCCGGAGGACCCGCTCCCCGTCGTAGAGGCGGAGCTGGATGGGGCTGCGGCTCTCCAGCCCCTCCACCGGGGAGAAGAGCAGCAGGGCGTCCGCCTGCTCCATCTGCCGGCGGGTGGGGGTGCGCAGGACAGAGACACCGTACTCCCGCCGCATGGCGGCGCAGAACCGGTCCGCCCCGGCGGGGATCTGCAGCACCAGGTAGCGGTTGTGGAGGGCCAGGTCCGTCAAAACCCGCTCCAGCACGCCGTCCATCCGCTCCGCCGCCACCGCCACAGTGGCCGAGGAGGGGGAGATGCCCAGCTCCCCCATCCGCTGCCGCACCACCAGCGCCGCCATGGCCCGATGGAGAGGCAGGATATCCACCGGCAGGATCCCCCGCCGGGCAAAGGCCTCCCCCCATGGAAAGTCCACAGGGAACACCGCCTGGCGCACCCCCCGCCGCCCCAGGGCCTTTGCCAGGCGCCCCGCCTCCAGCGCCCCCAGCCACCGCCGCCCCTTGGGCAGCGCCGCCTCTAGGAACCGCTGGCCGCAGATGGTCCGGGGGAGCACCTCCCCCCTTTTTCTCCCCTCCGTATAGGAAATATACCCCAGCATCCTCGCCGCCACCTCTCTCCCGCCCAGGGCGGGCGAAACTCCGCGGTTTCCGCCGGGGCGCCGCCCGCAGGGCCGCCCGGCAAAAACCTCCTGCTCCAACGGTATGGGGCAGGAGGTTTTTTTAGACGGAAACTTTTTTACCAGGCGGCCACATAGCCGGGGAGATAGGGCAGCGGGTCGATGGACTCCCCGTTCTCCCGGATCTCGTAGTGGAGATGGGGTCCGGTGGAGAGGCCCGTGGAGCCGGTGGTGCCGATGACCTGGCCCTGGGTCACATGGTCCCCCACGCTGACGCGGAAGGTGCCCTTGGACATGTGGGCGTACATGGTGGAGTTGCCGGCGCCGTGGCTGATGACGATGTAGTAGCCGTAGGCGCTGCTGTAGGTGGCCTCCAGGACGATGCCGTCCTTGGCCGCCAAGATATCGCTGTTGTAGCCCACGCCGCCGATGTCCACGCCGGTGTGGTAGCTCTGGGTCCCCTTGATGGGGTGGATCCGCCAGCCGAACTTGCAGGTGATGCGCCGTGCCGTCCGCAGCGGCCAGGCGTAGCCCCCCGCGGTGGCCGGCCCCAGTGAGGCGGCCAGCTCCTGCTCCTTGCGCCGGATCTCCGCCCAGACCCGGTCCTCCTCCGCCTCGATGGCGGCCAGGGCCTCCTCATACTCGTCCATGCCCAGCTCGATCTGCTCGGAGAGGGCCTGGGCCTCCACCAGCTGCTGCTCCAGCTCGTCGTTCTGGCTCTCCAGCTCCGCCTTGGCCGCCTCCGTCTCGCTGAGGGAGGTCTCCAGCTCCGCCTTCTTGTCGCTGATCTCCGCCTGGGTGGCCTTGAGGTTGTCGATCACCCGCTGGTTGTACTCCATGATCTCGCTGGAGGCGTCCAGCCGGCCCAGGAGGTCGGCAAAGTCCGTGGCGTTGAAGAGCACGGACCAGTAGGAGATGCTGCCGTCCTCCTCCATTTTCCGCACCTGCTGGAGGAAGGTCTCATACTGCTCCTTCTCCCGCTGCTCCGCCAGCTCCAGCTCCGCCTGGGTCTGGTCGATCAAATCCTCATAGTTCTGGATAAGGCTCTCCGTGTTCTGGATCTCCGCACGGATCAAATCGCTCTTCTGATCCAAAAGCTCGATCTGGGCCAGGGCCTGGCTCATGTCGTTCTGCAGGCTGTCCAGCTCCTTCTCCAGCTCCGCCTTCTGGCTGTCCAGGCTGCTGGCGTTGTTCTTCAGCGCGTCGATCTCCGCCTGGGTCACCGCCTTGGCGCTGGGCACCATGGCCTCCCACTGGACACAGCCCACCACGAACAGCGCCGCCAGCAGCATCTGCACGCCCCGTTTGATCTGCCGTCTCATCTGCACAAACCGCTCCTTTCCACAGACGCTATACCTTTAGGAACTGGCGAATCGCCGATACGCTGCCGCCGATGCCGATGAGCATCCCGGCGGCCACAAAAATCAGCGCCACCGGCAGCCACATCTGGGAGAACGGCACGATCTGGATAATGTCAAACACATCCGACGAGGAAATCCCGCCGGTGATGAGGCCGTAGAGCCCCCACTGGAGGAAAAAGGCGATCACCGCCGAGAGAAGGCCCATCAAAAACCCCTCGTAGACAAAGGGCCAGCGGATAAACCCGTTGGTTGCGCCCACCATCTTCATAATGGCGATCTCGTTGCGCCGGTCAAAGGTGGTGAGCTTGATGGTGTTGGCGATGATGAACACCGACACCAGAAACAGCATGGCGATCAGCGCCACGCAGACGATGGTGGCGATGTTGCGGATGGTGATAAACCCGTCGCTGAGCTCCTCATAGGCGTTGACCTTGGCGATCCCCGGCACATCCGTCAGCATCTCCTTGGTCTCGCTCATCTGAGAGATATCCGCCAGGGAGACCACGAACCGGTGGCGCAGGGTGGAGTCCGGCAGATCCTGGAACAATTCCTCGTCCTCATATTGAGACTCATAGTCCGCCAGCGCCTCGGTGCGGCTGATGAACTCCGCCCCCGTCACATTGGGCACCGCCAGGATCTCCTCCCGCAAGGCCCGGGCCTCCGCCTCCGTGAGGCGCTCGTCCACAAAGGCCAAGACGTCGTTCTCCTCCTCCAGCTTTTCCAGGGTGGCGTTGGCGTTCACCGCCACCAGGGAGAAGGTCCCCATAATAAGGAGGCAGGCCACCGTGATGCCGATGGCGGCGAAGGACATGAATCCGTGGGTAAACATGCTGGAAAACCCCTCGGACAAAAAATACTGAAAATCGTGCTTGCTGTGCTTACGCATGGACATTCACCCCGTACTT
>CALWXD010000114.1 GCA_944385425.1 uncultured Oscillospiraceae bacterium
TGAAAACGGCGGGGCCGACCGGCTGCGCCCCGCCCTCCACAGCGAGTGCGTCTATGTCTCGGACTACTCCGGCAGCGCCCTGGAGGGCGCGGAGGCCACGGTGGCCCTTTTGAAGGAGGTCTCCGAGGCCCTGGACGAGGAGAGCCGCTACTTTGCCTACCCGGCGCAGATCACCAGCGTGGACGAGGCGGCGGGAAAAACCGCCCCCGCCTACGGCAAGGGCAAGCGCTGCCTGCTGCTGGCCCAGGGCGGACCGGAGCAGTATGTGGCGCTGTGCTTTGTGGAGACGGACAGCGTGGGCCGCATCCGCACCCTCCGCCTCAGCCAGGACCAGCGCTACCACTTCCAGCGGCTGGACAAGCAGCCCGACCCCTTCGCCGGGGTGGCCGCGCCCCAGGACGCTCTGGAGGCCCTGCTGCCCTGGGCGGTGACGGCTGGCATTGTGGCGGAGCCGGAGGAGATCACCGCCGACACCTCCGCCTTCCCCGCCTACACGGAAACGGCCAAGGCGCGGATGGAAACGATGGAGGCGGGCGAGGCGGCCCTGCGCGCCGCCTTCGGCGACCTCTTCCTTGCCCAGGCCGGCTGCGACCGGGAGCAGGGGGAGGCCCTGCTGGACGGATTTTTATGCTATGTGCGCCTGGCAAAGCCCGGCCCTGCAGACTATCAGCAGCAGCTTTTGAACGCGCTGGTGCTGGTGCAGCGGCTGGGTGCGCTGTACCGCAGGCGCTGAAATCACAAATTCCCCGGGAGGTAAATGGATATGGTGACAATCGGCACGGTGGCAGTCCGCTCCCAGCTGGCCCTTGCCCCTATGGCCGGGGTCACGGACAGCGCCTTCCGCCAGATCTGCAGCGAGCTGGGGGCGGGACTGACCTACACGGAGCTGGTCAGCTCCAAGGCCCTGTGCTATCAGGACAAGAAGAGCCGGGAGCTGCTGCGCCTGTTCCCGGGGGAGAATCCCTGCTGCGCCCAGATCTTCGGCAGCGACGTCACCTGCATGGCCGAGGCGGCCCAGATCGCCGCAGAGGCCAGCGGCGCGTCCTTTATCGACATCAATATGGGCTGCCCGGTGGGGAAGGTGGTCTCCTCCGGCGACGGCGCGGCGCTGATGAAGGATCCGGAGAAGGCCGCCCGCATCGCCGAGGCGGTGGTGAAGGCAAGCCCTGTGCCGGTGACGGCGAAGATCCGCCGTGGCTGGGACAGGGGCAGCATCAACGCCGTGGAGCTCTCGGTGATGCTGGAGCAGGCCGGGGTGGCGGCCATCGCCGTCCACGGCCGCACCCGGGTGCAGATGTATGCCGGCCAGGCCGACTGGACCACCATCCGGGCGGTAAAGGAGGCGGTGCACATCCCGGTGATCGCCAACGGGGACATCTTCTCCGCCCAGGACGTGCTGAAGGTGCTGAAGGCCACCGGCGCAGACATGGCCATGATCGGCCGGGGCGTTTTCGGCAACCCCTGGATCTTTCAGCAGGCCAAGGCCGCCCTTAGCGGCCAGCCCATCCCCCCCAGGCCCCCCCTCAGCGAGCGGTGCGACCTGGCGGTGCGGCAGATCGAGCTGGCGGCGGAGCGCCGGGGGGAGCGGGTGGCCCTCCTGGAGGCTAGGCGGCATTACGCCTGGTATCTCAAGGGCGTGCCCCACGCCGCCTACTACAAGGAACAAATCGTACACATGGAGACACTGGAGGACCTGAGACGGGTCACAGCAGGCATCAAGAGGGATCTGCATGACGGAAACTGAGCTGGTGCGGGCCGCGCAGAAGGGGGACGAATCCGCCTTTGAGGAGCTGGTGCGCACCTACGAAAAGAAAATATACCACCTGTCGCTGCGGATGTGCAACAACCAGGAGGACGCCCTGGAAATCGCCCAGGAGACCTTCCTCAGCGCCTGGCGGGGCCTGCGGTTTTTCCGGGGGGACAGCAGCTTTTCCACCTGGCTGTACCGCTTGGCCTCCAACGCTGCCATTGACTTCCTGCGGCGGGAGGGGCGGCAAAGCGCCCTTTCCGGCCTCTCTCTGGACGACGAATCCCTGCGGCTGGACCCGCCGGACGCCCCCGCCGCCTCCCCCCACGCCCATCTGGAGCGCAAGGAGCTGCGCGCGGCGCTGGAGATGGGCCTCATGGCTCTCTCGGCGGAGCACCGGCAGATCCTGCTGCTGCGGGAGCTGCAGGGGCTGAGCTATGAGGAGATCGCCGGGGTCTTGGACCTGGATCTGGGGACAGTGAAAAGCCGCATCTCCCGGGCACGGGAAAAGCTGCGAAAATATTTGATCCAAAGCGGGAACTTTCCTCCCCCCTCTTCGTCTAAAAGGACGAACGAAGGATAGGGCGGCCGCCGGGCAGCGGTCCGGGCGGTAAATTCCGCTCTTTTTAAGTCAGCAGTGTATCAGGCATTGGAGCGGTAAGCTCCAATGCCTGGCGCGAGGGCTTTACACTGTTAATCCAAACCCCTCGCGCCCGAAATGTGAGGCCGAGGGTAGCCCGGAATGATTTTGGATGCCGTTTTTGGATAGGAAAGGAGGGGGCGCCGATGTCCCCATGTGAAGAATATGCTGTACTGATCAGCGCAGCAGTGGATGGGGAGCTGTCGCCGGAGGAGCGGCAGCGGCTGGATGCGCACCTCGCTGCCTGCCCCGGCTGCCAGGCCGATTATCAGCAGCTGTTATGGATCCACGAGGCACTGGGCCAGATGGAGGCGCAGCCGCCGGAGGATCTTGCCTCCTCGGTGATGGAGCAGGTCCGCCGGGAGGCCGCCGGTTCTGCCCGGCGCCGCCGGCGGCACTGGATCTCCGTCGGCGCTGCGGCCGCCTGCTGTGCAGTCGTGGTGCTGGGCGCCCGGGTGCTGGGAACGCTCAGCCCTGTTTCTAATCAGCAGCCCGCCTCGCCGGACACATCCGTCACCACTGCCGACG
>CALWXD010000115.1 GCA_944385425.1 uncultured Oscillospiraceae bacterium
TGCCTTGGAACTCCGCGTCCCGGCTCAGCTTCACGCTGCCAAGGGCGCTGTCCCCCTCCACGATATAGATCTCCCGGCGGGAGACGTCCCGGGTGCGGCAGTCCACGAACTTCTGCACCCGGTTGGCCAGGTCCACGCTGCCGCTGAGGGTCTTGCGGATGTTGAGCCGCGCCTTCTCCGCCTGCTCCCGGGAGCGCTTGTTGAGGAGCACCTGGTCGCCGATCCGCGCCGCGTCGGCGGGGTTCTCGATGAAGTAGATGTTCAGCCGCTCCCGGAGGAACTCCGCCATGGCCTCCTGGATAAACTTGTTGGTGATGGCCTTCTTGGTCTGGTTCTCGTAGCTGGTCTGGGTGGAGAAGTTGCTGGAGACCAGCACCAGGCAGTCCTCCACGTCGGCCCAGGTGATTTTGCTCTCGTTCTTCTGGTACTTGTTCTGCTGCCTAAGGTAGCCGTCGATGGCGGAGACGAAGGCGGACTTGGCCGCCTTCTCGGGGCTGCCCCCGTGCTCCAGCCAGGAGGAGTTGTGGTAGTGCTCGATGACGCTGACGCGGTTGGAAAAGCAGCAGGCCACGGAGAGCTTGACCTTGTAGTCCTCCTTGTCGGCGCGGTCCCGGCCCCGGCGCTCCGCCTCCCAGTACACCGGGGCGGTGAGGGTCTCCTCCCCCGCCAGCTCCGCCACATAGTCCCGGATGCCGTTCTCATAGAGGAACTCCGTGGTTTCAAACTTCCCCGGGGCCACCTCGTTTTTGAAGAGGAAGGTGATGCCGGCGTTCACCACCGCCTGGCGTTTCATGACGCCGGTGAAGTACTCGGCGGGGATGTCGATGTCCGTGAACACCTCCAGGTCCGGCAGCCACCGGGTGCGGGTGCCGGTGCGCCTTTTGGAGAGGGGCGCCTTCTGGAGCTCCTCCCCCCTCTTCCCTACCGCCTCGCCCCTGCGGAAGTGGAGGCTGTACTCGTACCCGTCCCGCCAGACGGTGACGTCCATATAGGCCGAGGCGTACTGGGTGGCGCAGGCCCCCAGGCCGTTGAGCCCCAGGGAGAACTCGTAGTTCTCCCCCTGGTTGTTGCCGTACTTGCCGCCGGCGTAGAGCTCGCAGTACACCAGCTCCCAGTTGTACTTCTGCTCCTTCTCGTTCCAGTCCACCGGGCAGCCCCGGCCCTGGTCCTCCACCTCCACGCTGTGGTCCAGATACCGGGTGACGGTGATCCTTTTGCCGTAGCCCTCCCGGGCCTCGTCGATGGAGTTGGATAAGATTTCAAATACGGCGTGCTCGCAGCCGTCCAGCCCGTCGCTGCCGAAGATGACGCCGGGGCGCTTGCGCACCCGGTCGGCGCCCTTTAGGGCGGAGATGGCGTCGTTGCCGTAGGATGATTTTCTCGCTGTCATACGCGCCTCCTGTGGGACATTCCAATTCACTCTATTCTATCAAATGATCTCCGCTCTGGCAAGGGAAATCGCGCCGCGTCCCGGCGGAAAGGGGGGCCGCCGGCCAAAATGCGCCCGGATCTCCCAAAACTCGCCAACCTCCGCCAAAAAGTTTCCCCCGGCCTGTGGAAATAATTTTGCGGCAACCCGCCAAAACGGCGGCAGGACAGGGTTTTGCACAGTATCCACATAGTTTTCCACATCGTTATGTAAACACCGTTTTTTTGAAAAAAATCCGCGAAACAGCGCCCCGGCCCCCAGCTGCCCCCGGATGGGGCGGCCGGGGGCGCCTGCGCCCCTCCGGGCCGGGGAGACGGCATCCCGCCGGCCCTAACAAACCGGGATGAAAGCGGCCGTTTTCATAAGGAATCCTCATCCCCCTCCGCCTGCGGCGGGGCCGTCCCCGGCGGCAATAGAGAAGGATATCCTTCAAAAACCGGAATCTATGTGGATATTCTAAAAAATGACCCCTCTGCTTTGGAGAGATTGGGAATTGACCCCAAAGAAAAAACTCTATAAAATGAAGAAAATACCGCCAGGCGGTTTGAGGAGGAGACAAAGGTGAACCAGGAGAATTTGCAAAAAGCCATTGCGCTGCGCCATGAGCTGCATGCCCACCCGGAGCTTTCCAACCATGAGACGTGGACCAAGGCCCGCTTGATGGATTTCTTGCGGGAGAACACCCGGCATCTGGAGATCATCGACAAGGGCAGCTGGTTCTACGCCGCCTACCGGGCCGGGGCGGACAAAAAGGGCGTGGCCTTCCGGGCGGACTTCGACGCGGTGCCGGTGGCGGACGAATTGGACGTCCCCTATGTGTCCACCGTCCCCGGTGTGGGCCACAAGTGCGGCCACGACGGGCACAGCGCCTGCCTGGCGGCCCTGGCCATGGAGGTCGACCAGCAGGGCGCGGACAAAAACGTCTTCTTCCTCTTCCAGCACGCCGAGGAGACCGGCGACGGCGCCAAGGTCTGCACGGAGCTGCTGCAAGACGAGCATGTGGACGAGATCTTTGGGTTCCACAACCGGCCCGGTGTCCCCCAGGGGATGGTCCAGACCCTGGACGGCACGGTCTACTGCGGCTCCGCGGGCGTGATCCTGGACTTCCAGGGGACCCCCTCCCACGCCTGCATGCCGGAGCTGGGGAAAAACCCCGCCTTCGCCATCTCCGACATCATCCAGCGCCTGGGGAGCCTGCTGGACCCGCGGCAGTACAGGGGGCTTGCCCTGGCCACCATCATCCAGGTGGACGTGGGCGAGCGGGCCTTCGGCACCCAGGCCAGCCGGGGCAAGCTGCTGCTGACCATCCGCAGCGAGCATGAGGAGGACCTGAAAAAGCTGCAGGACGCCCTGGAGCAGCTGGCGAGGGAGCGGGCGGCGGCCTACGGGCTGGAGCTGTCCATCCGCTACTGCGACGTGTTCCCCAACACCGTCTCCCACCACTCCAGCAACGAGAAGGTGAAGGCGGTGTGCCGGGAGCTGGGGATCCCCTGGCGGCAGATGCCCGAGCCCTACCGCAGCTCCGAGGACTTTGGCCACTACACCAGAATCATTCCCGGCGCCTTCTTTGAGATCGGCTCCGGGGAGGCGTGCCCGGATCTGCACACGGTGGGGATGAACTTCTCCGACGCCATCATCGAGGCGGCGGTGGAGGTCTTCCGTCACTTGATCGACAAGGTGTAACCGCCGGAAGGGCAAAGAAACACCACCCCCGCCGCGTCTGCGGCGGGGGTGGTGTTCGCGCCATGCGGGAGGGGCGCTGTCCCGTGCCTCAAGGGGGAGCAAATTCTGTGCGCCGGCGGGGACCCCTCCCGGTCCGCGCCGCCGGGAGCGGCACGGCTCCTTTTCCGGTACAGCGGCACGAAAAAGAAGATCCTTCTTCCTGCAAAGGGCGGATTGCATCATCTTCATTTTACACGGGAATTTCCCTGGACGCAATGGACAGGTGGACCAAAGAGGGGGCGGGCTTTTTTGTGATTCCTGCTGTGAAAACCGGGAAAAACAGAAGAAACTCCTCCGGAAAGGCCCTCCTCCCCTAGGCGCCCCCCAGGAGGCAGAGGAGCAGCCCGTAGAGGGTGCTGACAGAGACGCCCCAGACGATCACCGGCCCGGCGATGGTGAACATCTTGACGCAGGTGCCGCTGATGAGGCCCTCGCTGCGAAAGTCGATGGCCGGGGAGACCACGGCGTTGGCAAACCCGGTGACCGGCACCAGGGTCCCCGCCCCGCCGAACCGGGCCAGCTTGTTGTAGAGGTTCAGCCCTGTGAGGAGGGCGGAGAGGCCCACCAGGGCGATGGTGGTCACGGTGGCGGCCTCGCTCTGGCTGAGCCCCGCGTCGGAGGCCAGGCCGCGGATGACCTGGCCCAGGGCGCAGATGGCGCCGCCGATGAGGAAGGCCAGGGCGGTGTCCTTCACAAGGGGGGATTTTTTTGCCTTCTTCTGCACATATTTGGGATAGTCCTGTTGGGAAATCATCATGGTGCTCAGCTCCTTTCCCCTAGTATCTGCGGCGGGACGGGGATTATGCCTTGCCAAACGGGAAAAAGGCGGTACAATAGGAGATTGAGAACACAGCGAGAAAGGAGCCGCCCGGGGCGGCGTTGAGGTGACGGCATGAAAACGGAAAGGCATCCCCTGGGGCTGTATGTCCACATCCCCTTCTGCAGGAGCAAGTGCATCTACTGCGACTTCTACTCCCTCACCGGGCGGGAGGCGCTGGTGAAGCCCTATACCAGGGCCCTGCGCCGCCACCTGGAGGAGGTGGCCCCCTCAGCCGCCGGCCACCGGGTGGACACGGTCTACTTCGGCGGCGGCACCCCCTCCCTGCTGGGGCCGAGATACCTGGGGGCGGTGCTGGGGACCGTGCAGAAGCACTACCGCCTCAGCCGGGACGCGGAGGTCACCCTGGAGGCCAACCCGGAGAGCGCCCAGAGCTGGCGCACCCTCCGGCGGCTGCGGCGGGCTGGGTTCAACCGGCTGTCCCTGGGGGTCCAGTCCGCGGACGACGCCATCCTCCGCGCCATCGGCCGCGTCCACACCTGGGACCAGGCCGTCTCGGCGGTGGCGGCGGCCCGGCGGGCGGGGTTTCAAAACCTGTCCCTGGACCTTATCTACGGCCTTCCCGGCCAGACCATGGCCTCCTGGCGGGAGACCGTGGAAAAGGCGGCGGCCCTGGAGGTGGAGCATTTGAGCTGCTACGGCCTCAAGGTGGAGGAGGGGACGCCCCTCTTCCGCCTGCAGGAGAGCATGGACCTGCCGGAGGACGACCTCCAGGCGGACATGTACCTCTGGATGGTGGAGCGGCTGAGAGAGCTGGGGTACGAGCAGTATGAGATCTCCAACTTCGCCCGGCCGGGGATGGCCTCCCGCCACAACACCAAGTACTGGACCCTCTCGGAGTACGCCGGCTTTGGCCCCGGGGCCCACTCCGACTTCGGCTCTGTCCGCTACGCCTATGACCGGGACCTGGAGGGCTATATCCGGGGGGTGCTGGAGGGGACGCTGCAGGTCTCCGAGCGGGAGACAATCCCCCTGCGGGAGCGGGACCGGGAGTATATCATGCTCTCCCTGCGCACCGTCTCCGGCATCAGCCGGCACACCTTTGAAAACCGGTTCCGCCGCCGCTTTGCCCCCCTGGAGGCGGTGCTGCGGCAGTACGAGACCCTGGGCTGCGCCCAGCCCACGGAGACGGGCTGGCGGCTGACGCCCAAGGGGTTCCTCCTCTCCAACCGGATCATCTGCGACCTGTGGGAGGCCCTGGGCCGGGACATCGCCCGGCGGGAGGCCGCCGCCGCCCGGGGGGACTTCCGCATCGTCCCGTAAAGCGGGGAAGGGGACACAGAAAAGCCGTCCCGGAAGGCAGTGCCTTCCGGGACGGCTTTGCCGCGTCAAGGGGGTCGCAGCGCGCCGCCCCCCCGCTCCGCTGTCATTCCACGGATTTTAGGGACTCCACCATCTCGATGCCCCGCAGCTTCCGGTTGGCCAGGAGGTTTACCAGAAGGGAGAACAGCACCGTCAGCCCCACGGCAAAGAGGTAGCTCAGGGGCTTTGCCGAGCGGCCGAACATCACCATGTCGATCTCCACCGTCAGCACCAGCCACTGGTGGAGGAGCTTCCCCAGCACCAGCCCCAGCAGCACGCCGAAGACCGTCAGCACCACATTCTCCCGGTAGACGTAGGCCCCCAGCTCCCGGTCGTTGAACCCCAGGACCTTCAGCGTGGCCAGCTCCCGCAGCCGCTCGGTGATGTTGATGTTGGTGAGGTTGAAGAGCACCACAAAGGCCAGCGCCGCGGCGCAGACGATGATCAGCACCACCGCGTAGTCCACGCTCTCCATGGAGGAGGTGAGGCTCTCCCGGGTGGTCTCGATGCGGCTGACGGAGGACACCCCGTCCAGCTCGATGAGGCCGGAGGACACCTGGTCGGAGACCGCCTGGGTGTTCTCCCTGTAGCCCAGGAGGACGGTGTTGTCCGCCGCGGCCTCGCCGAAGAGGGAGCGGTAGCAGCTGTCGGTGAGGTAGGCGTAGTGGAAGATGTAGTTCTCCGCGACGGCGGTGATTACCGCCTCCGCCCTGTCGTCGCCGCTGACAAGGGTGATGGTGTCCCCCACCCCCACGTCCAGCATCTCCGCCGCCTTCTCCGTCAGCACCACGCCCTCGTCGCTGAGGGACAGCGGCTGGTGGCCTTGGCGGGTGCGGAGGGTCACAAAGGGCTCCAGCTCCTCCTGGCTCTCCACCACCATGAGGTAGCCCTCCACCGTCCGCTCCGCCCCCTCCAGCTCCGCGCTGGTCTGGCAGCAGGGCAGGAAATGGCTGACCAGGGGCTCCCGGCTGAGGTGGTCCAGCACCTCCTCCAGCTCGTCCTCGGCGCAGTGGCTCACCAGGGCGGCCTGGGCGTTGTAGTGGTAGAGCTCGTCGTACTGGATGGCCATGATGCTTAGGATGGAGTCCCGCAGGCCAAAGCCGGTGACGATGAGGGCGGTGCACCCGGCGATGCCCACCACCGTCATCCAGAACCGCTTTTTATACCGGAAGAGGTTGCGCACCGTCACCTTCTGGGTGAAGGACAGCCGCCGCCAGAGGGGGCGGACGCGCTCCAGGAGCACCCGCTTGCCCGCCTTGGGGGCCCGGGGCCGCATGAGGGCGGCGGGGGTGGAGCGCAGGGCGTTCATGGCCGCCGCCAGCACCGCCAGGGTGTTGCAGGCCACCGCCGCCAGCACTGCCGCCAGGTAGATCCCCGGCTGGGGGGAGAACACCAGCCCGGGGATGTTGTAGAGGATCTGCCAGGCGGTGACGATCACCGCCGGGATCAGCGTGCACCCCGCGGCAAGGCCGGTGAGGCTGCCGGTGAGAGAGGCCAGAAGGCCGTAGCCCACATATTTTTTGGCTATGTCCGCCTTGGAGTAGCCAAGGGCCGCCAGACACCCGATCTGGCTGCGCTGCTCCTCCACCATGCGGGTCATGGTGGTGAGGCACACCAGCGCCGCCACCAGGAAGAACAGCAGGGGGAACACGGCGGACAGGTTCCCCATCCGCTCCGCGTCCTGCTGGTAGCCCACAAAGCCGGCGTTGGCCTGCCGGCTGAGGAGGTACCACTCCCCGTCCTCCAGCTCGCTGATGGTCCGCCGGGCGTCCCGCAGCTGGCTGCGGGCGTCCCGGAGCTCCTCCTCCGCCTCGGCCTTCCCGTCCAGGTACTCCTGGTAGCCCTCGGCGTAGTCCGCCTCGCCGTC
>CALWXD010000116.1 GCA_944385425.1 uncultured Oscillospiraceae bacterium
TGGAAGGTCATAATGGCGTTGTTGGCGTCGTACTCCCCGGAGAGGAGGGTGTCCAGGTTGGCCTCCTCCACCTCCTTCTCCAGGCGGTCGTAGCTCTCGGTGATCTCCGGCAGCAGGGAGTCGTCGTCCTCCTCAATGGCCATCTCCACCAGGGTGGTCAGATCCTCCCAGTCGCTGTGGAGCCGGTCATACTTCCCCACCTTGCTCTGCAGCTGCTTGGTCCGGCGCAGCACCTTCTCGCTGGCCTCCCGGTCGTTCCAGAAGCCGTCCTCGGCGGCCTGGGCCTCCAGCTTGGCGATTTCGCCCCGGGCGCTCTCCAAATCCAAGGCCGCCGCCAGCTTCTCCAGCTCGGGACCCATGGCCCCCAGCTTCTGCTTATAAGAATCGTACTCGATAACGGGCATGGTTTCCACTCCAAATCTCAGTATTTCCCACCTATTATATCCAAAGGAACCCGGTCTGTAAAGAGAAACGTGCCCTTTTTTCACTTGTCAAGGGCCTCTCTTCGTGCTATGATGGACGGCGAGTCAAAATAGGGGGGTGCGGCAATGGATCTGGTATTATATGGCGCGGAGCTGGTGGGCACGGTGGCCTTCGCCCTGTCTGGGGCCATGCTGGCAGCCCATAAAGGGCTGGATTTGTTCGGCGTGGTGTTTTTGGGGGTGGTCACCGCCCTGGGCGGCGGCACCGTGCGGGACATCCTGCTGGGAATTACCCCGCCCCGGATGTTCTACAACTATGAATATGTGGCGCTGGCCGTGCTGACAGCCCTGGTGCTGTTTCTGGTGTTCCGCCTGTTCCCCAGGGCCCGGGCGGGCCTTGCCGGGCAGATGGACCTGCTCTACAACCTGTGCGACGCCGTGGGGCTGGGCGTCTTTGCCGTCATCGGCACCCAGGCGGGCATGGAGGCCGGCTTTGCGGGAAACGCGTTCCTGTGCATCTTCCTGGGGATGACCACCGGCGTGGGGGGCGGCATCCTGCGGGATGTCATGTGCGCCGACATCCCCGGTGTGCTCCGCAAGCACATCTATGCCGTGGCCGCCATTGCCGGCAGCGGCGTGTTCTACCTCATGGCGCGCCTGGTGACCGGCGGCACGGCCGCCGCCCTATGCGGCATGGCCGTCACCGTGGTGCTGCGCCTGCTGGCCCGCCACTACCGCTGGAACCTGCCGAAAGCCGAGGAGGAATAGACCGTGGAATTCAACTATCCCATCACCTATCTCAAGTGCCAGTCCTGCGACGCCAAGAACCACTGCCGCCAGTGCGCGGAGGAGGCGGAGGCCGCCCTGCTGCGCGGCGGCGCCGTGGAGAGCGTCCACCTGGATTTCCAGCTGAAAACCGCCGCCGTCGCCGGCGCGGACGAGGACGCCCTGCTGGACGCCCTGGATGCCGCGGGCATCTTTGCCGACTGAACCACGAGACCAGAGAGGGCCGCCCCGGCCGGGCGGCCCGCTCTCAGCCTGTCAAAAAAGTGGCTCCCGCCACTTTTTTGACAGGGATGCGCGCAAGATAGGCCTCGATTCCTGCCGGAAAAGTCGGCCCATCTTGCGCGAGAAGTGTCATTTCCGCGGCGCGTGTCCCCGGAAATGACGGATTTTCTTTGATTTCCTGCGGCTGCGGCCCCAGGAACTCTGCGAGGCTTTCCTTCGAGGATGGTTTTTTGACCGTCTGAAGCGGCCCGGCCCCATCCGGCGCCCTCAGGCCAGCAGCGCCGCCACGTCTGCCGCCGTGAGTCCCCGCTGGAGGGCCAGGTTCACCGCGTAGCCCACCACCTTGCCCAGCTCCCGGATCTGCTCGTCCACGTCTTTGGGCGTGACAAAGAGGCTTCTTCCCTGCCGGCGCAGCGCCTCCGGCACCGCCTCCGCCCCGCCGGGCAGCAGGTCTGCCGCCAGCGTCACCGCATCCACCACCGTGGGCACCCCGATGGATACCACCGGCACGCCCAGGGTCTCCCGGGTGAGGGCCATGCGGGCGTTGCCCACGCCGCTGCCGGGGACAATGCCCGTGTCCGCGATCTGCACCGCCCGGCACAGGCGCTGGGTGCTCCGTGCGGCCAGGGCGTCAACGACGATGACCGCCGCCGGCTCCACCCGCTCCGCCATGCCCCGGACCCACTCGGCGGCCTCCATGCCCGTGGTGCCCAGCACGCCGGCCGCCGCCCCCGCCACGCTGCGCAGGCCCGGAACAGCGTCCCCCAGATGCCGGGTGATCAGCAGGTGGCCCACCGCCGCCGGCCCCACGGCGTCCGGAGTCATGGCGGCATTCCCCAGGCCCGCCACAAATACCGGCCCCTCCGCCGGCAGCAGGGGGGTCAGCTCCTCGGCCAGGGCCTGGGCCGCCGGGGCGAACCGCTCCCCCCGGTTTTCAAAATAGGGTCCCAGATCCACGGTGATATAGGTGCCCGCGGGCTTGCCCAGGGCCTCGGCCCCCGCCCCATCCAGAATTTCCACCCGGGTGACGGAAAAGCCCCGGCGCCGGTAGTCCCGGGCGCTCACCCCCGGCAGGGCCGCAGCCTCTCCGGCCCCCTCCTGCCAGATCTGCCGGGCCTCCGCCGCCAGATCGGTCCGCTGCTGGCGCATCATTTGTGAACCTCCCCCTTTTTTTCCACTAGATATTGTGTCCGAAGCCTAGTTTTTGAGACGTCAAGATTTTTATGCGAAAAAAGTGGGGGAAAATTGAAAAAAGTCCTTGCAAAATGGCGCTCAACATGCTAAAATACATTTCTGCGTGGGAGAAGTGTTTCTCCCTTCCGAAAATTCCCCATTGGAGGAGGTGTTTGGTTTGCCGAATATCAAGTCTGCGAAAAAGCGTGTGCTGGTGGCCGAGGCCCGCAATGCGCGCAACAAGGCCAACCGGTCTGCTCTGAAAACCGCCGTGAAG
>CALWXD010000117.1 GCA_944385425.1 uncultured Oscillospiraceae bacterium
AGGCGCCTCGCCTGCACTGCTGGGGGCCCTTTTGCCGGCGGCCTTGACAAAAAGAGAGCGGACTGGTATCCTGCCGGGGGTTCCGCGGGAGACGGGCTGGGCGGGGGGCGCGGCGCTTTGACCGTGCGGGCTGTCCCCCGGACAAATGCCTGGAGCTCCCGGCAGTGCTGCCGGAAACGGCGCATGGCCGGTTTTACTGTGCAGTCACATGAAACTTCGCGCATGTGGGCGTGCCGCTGAAAGCGGCATATGGCAGATTTTTTGCTAGGCAAAAGCATAGAAAAAAATCTGCCGGGGAGGGGAACCTGGGACGGAGCCGGGGCGTATGTAGGGGTGAAGGGCAGCGAGAGGAGGAAGGCAAGGTGCTGGACCAGTATATCGAGCAGTATGGACAGCGGCTGTATGGGCTGTGCCTGGCGCTGTGCAGGAACCGCTACGACGCGGAGGACCTGTACCAGGAGACCTGGCTGCGGGCCCTGGCCGCCCTGGACCGCTATGACGGCCGCCAGCCATTCTCCCCCTGGCTGACCCGGATTTGCGTCAACCGCTACCGGGACGTGCTCCGCCGCCGGCGGCGGAGCGTGGAGACCGACGCCTTCTCCACCGCGGAGGAGAAGGAGCGGGCCATGGAGAGCGCCGCAGCAGAGATGCCGGAGGACCTCTCCCACGTTCGGGAGGCGGTGGACGCGCTGCCGGAAAAGCTGCGCCTGGCGGTGATCTGCCACTACTTCTACGACATGGACCTTGCGATAACGGCAAAGGCCCTGGGCGTCCCCGTGGGGACGGTGAAGTCCCGGCTCAGTCGGGCCAGGGAGCGGCTGAAGGAGGTGCTGAACGATGAAAACCCCCTATAATTTCTCCTCCGTGCAGCCGCCCCGGCTCACGGAGCGGATGCGGCGGGAGGAGCTGGAGCAGCGCCGCCGGCGGCGGCAGCTGGTGCTGCTGGAGGCGGCGGCTGTGGCCTGGACGCTGTGCGCGGCGCTGCTGGGCCTCGCCCTGTACCCCTACGAACCCTGGCTGGCCATCCCCTGCTTTCTGGCGGCGGTGACGGCTGTGGCGGGGGGCGCCGCGGTGAAGGTGGCGCTGTATCGAAAGAGAGAGGAGCTGGATCATTTATGTTTGTAACCATGCGGATGGTGCTGCTTTTGGCGGTCTACGCCGCGCTGTTCCTGGGTATTCCCATATTGATTAGCGTCTATGTCTATCGGGACGCCAAGGCCCGGGAGATGCCGGCGGCCCTGTGGGCCGTGGTGGCGGCCCTGTGCCCGGCCTTTATTGGCCTTGTGATTTACCTTTTGGCCCGGACGGGCCGCTCCTCCCTCCGCTGCCCCGGCTGCGGCGGGCCGGTGCAGGAGAGCTTTGCCCTCTGTCCCAGATGCGGCGCGCTGCTGAAGGACCGGTGCCAAAAGTGCGGTTTCGCCCTGGAGCGGGATTGGACCGTGTGTCCCAGCTGCGGCCAGCCCATCCCGGAGGAGGGGCGGCAGGCCGTGCCGCCGGTGAAGAAGGGGGATCGGGGCCTTCAGTGGCTGCTGGGGATCGTCATCGCGGTGCCGGTGGTGCTGCTGGCGGTGGTGCTGCTGTCTCTGGTGAGTTTCCAGGGTGTGGCCGATGGCGGCACCAGCATGATGGGGGTGGACGCCATCTCCGCCTCCGATCTCCGGGAGGGGAGCGCGGTGGCGCAGTGGGTGGCGCAGTGCGATGCGGCGGGGGAGGACGGGATCTACGCCCTCGCCTCCGTCTACCAGGACGGGGATACGGCTGTCTCCTGCTGCTGGCTGTACCTCAAAAACGTGGACGGCCTGGTGAACCACTACAGCCAGCGGGAGGGGGGCCTTCTTTCAGACAGCGCCCTGGTGGTGGACCTGACGCCGGACGCTACCGCGCCGCCGGCCTACCTGGTCTATGTGGAGGCCCGGGGGAGCGAGAGCGTGGACGGCGTCCTCGTCACCATGGAGGGGGAGACCCTGGACTGCGCGGTGACCGAGAGCGGCGAGGCCCTCACCTACGAGGGCCAGGTCTACCCCTATCTGGCCTCCTAATGAATGAAAAGACTTTCACACCAACCGGCTGCCGCCGGCGGAAACCCTTCCGCCGGCGGCAATTTTGCTGGAAATCGCCGGGAAAGCGGGGGCGGATTTGTGGTATGTGTTTTTTTTAACAATTTCCTCTTTACAGACAGGGGGAAATCGTATAAGATAGCGTCAGTTTGGTTAACGTGACAGCAGAGCGCGTCCCCGCCGGAGCGGGGCGCGGCAGAAGAGCGGAGGGATCAGAGAGATGAAAAAATGGTTGGCCCTTGCGCTGGCCCTTGCGCTGGCGGCTGCCGCCGCCGGGTGCGCCGGCCGGCCCGCCACGCTGGACATGGCGCCGGAGCGGCCTCAGCAGGAGACGGCCGCCGTCACTGTGGCGGGGGAGGGGGCGATGCGGACGGGCCTTGCGGTCACCGCGTCGCTGGGCTCCAGCGCCGGCGCCGGGGAGGAGGACGGCCTGGCCCAGACGGACGTGACCATCGTGGCGGTGACGGTGGATGAGGGCGGCGTCATCACCGGCTGCGCCATCGACGCGGTCCAGGCCAAGGCCAATTTTGACGCCCAGGGCAATGTGGTTTCAGACCTCAGCGCCCCTGTTCTCAGCAAAAACGAGCTGGGGGCGGACTACGGCATGGGCGGCATCAGCGGCATCGGCAAGGAGTGGAACGAGCAGGCGGCGGCCCTGGCGGCCTACGTCACCGGCAAGACGGCCCAGGAGGTGCTGGGCATCGCCGTCAATGAGGAGACCCGGCCCGCTGAGGCGGACCTTGCCGCCTCGGTGACCATCGCCGTGGGCGGCTTTCTCCCCGCCATCGCCCAGGCGGCGGAAAATGCGCAGCTCCTTGGCGCCCAGGGGGGCGACACCCTGCAGATCGTCACCACCGGCTCCCTCTCCTCCGGTGAGGGGGTGGAGGGCGCCGCCGGGATGCTCCAGGCGGACATCAGCATCGCCGCCGCCACCAGGAACGGCCAGGGGGTCATCACCTCCTGCCGCATCGACGCGGTGCAGACCAAGGTGAGCTTTGACGCCGCCGGCCAGCTCCTCACCGACACCGCCGCCCCGGTCCTCAGCAAGGACCAGCTGGGGACGGACTACGGCATGGGCGCCGTCAGCGGCATCGGGAGGGAGTGGAACGAGCAGGCGGCGGCCTTTGCCGCCTATGTCACCGGCAAGACGGTGGAGGAGGTGGCGGGCATCGCCGTGGACGAGGGGACCAAGCCCGCGGACGCCGATCTCGCCGCCTCGGTGACCATCGCTGTCGGCGGTTTCCAGGCCCTTTTGGAGAAACTGGGATAAGATGCGGCGGGGGATATGGATTTTGCTGTCGCTGTCGCTGCTGCTGGCGGGCTGCGCCCCGGCGGAGGAGGGACCAAGGCGATATGAGGCCACGTTCCTGGAGCTCTTTGACACGGTGACCACCGTCATCGGCTACGCGGACAGCGAGGCGGAATTTACCGCCGCGGTGGAGGAGCTCCGGGCGGAGCTCACCGTCTACCACCAGCTCTACGACATCTACAACGACTACGAGGGCGTGGTGAACCTCAAAACCGTCAACGACCACGCCGGGGAGACCGTGGCGGTGGACCGGCGGATCATCGACCTGCTGCTTTTGGCCAGGGACCTCTACGCCGCCACCGGCGGAAAGGTCAACGCCGCCATGGGCAGCGTCCTCACGCTGTGGCACGAGGCCAGGGAGGACTCCGTCGCGGACCCGGAGAGCGCCTATCTCCCCGACAGGGAGGCGCTGGAGGCCGCCATGGAGCACATCGACTTTGACCGGGTGGTCATCGACGAGGAGAACGGCACCGTCTTCCTTTCAGACCCGGCCATGCGCCTGGACGTGGGCGCCATCGCCAAGGGCTACGCCGCCGAGCAGGCGGCCCGGTCCCTGGAGGGGGACTACCTCATCAGCGTGGGGGGCAACGTCCGGGCCACCGGCCCCCGGGCCGACGGGACGGCCTGGGTGGTAGGGGTGGAGGACCCGGACGGCGGGGACTATGTGGAGACCCTGCGGTTGGAGACGGGGGCGGTGGTCACCAGCGGGGACTACCAGCGCTACTACACGGTAGACGGGGTGCGCTACCACCATATCATCGACCCGGCCACCGGCTACCCCGCGGACTACTTCCGGGCGGTGACGGTGGTGGGGCCGGACTCCGGCGCGGCCGACGGCCTCTCCACGGCCCTCTTTTTGATGAGCGAGGCGGAGGGGCGGGCGCTGCTGGAGCAATTTGGCGCCCAGGCCCTCTGGATCTATGCCGACGGCACCGTCTCCTATACGGAGGGGCTGACGGCCTGCCTGGGCGCGCAGCGCCCCTTGTGAGAAACAGAAGAGGTGAGAGAGATGCGATCAAGATTCTGGGGCGGGGTGCACCCCGCCGGGCGGAAGGAGCTGTCGGCGGAGGTGCCGCCGGTGCCCTGCCCGCCGCCCAAGCAGGTGGTTGTCCCCCTGCAGCAGCACATCGGAAGGCCCTGCGCGCCCCTGGTGAAGGCGGGGGATCTGGTAAAAATGGGCCAGCGGATCGGCGACGGGGAGGGGATGTGCGCCCCGGTCCACGCGCCGGTGTCCGGCCGGGTGCTGGCGGTGGAGGAGCGGCGGCATCCCGGCGGGTTTGCCTGCCCCGCCGTTGTGATTGAAAACGACGGGCTGGACACCTACGCCAGTGAGCTGTCCCCCATCGAGGACGCTGCGTCCCTGGGCGCGGAGGCGCTTATCCAGCGCATCCACAGCGCCGGGATCGTGGGCATGGGCGGCGCCACCTTCCCCACGGACATCAAGGCCAGCATCGGCAGGGTGGAGACCTTGATCGCCAACGCCTGCGAGTGCGAGCCCTATATCACCGCCGACGACGTGCTGATCTGCAGCGACGCCGGCCGGGCCATCCGGGGCCTTCGGCTGCTGGGGCAGATTCTAAAGCCCCGGCGGACGGTGATCGCCATAGAGGACAACAAGCGCCGGGCCATCTCGGTTCTGACCGGGGCGCTGAAGGACACGCCGGAGATCGAGCTGGCGGTGCTGCCTACCCGCTACCCCCAGGGGGCGGAAAAGCAGCTGATCCAGGTGCTCACCGGCCGTGAGGTCCCCTCCGGCGCGCTGCCCAGGGACGTGGGCTGCGCGGTGTTCAACATCGCCACCTGCGCCGGCATCCAGCGGGCCGTGGAGGAGGGGGAGCCCCTCCTAAGGCGGATCGTCACCGTCACCGGCCCCGGGGTGCGGGAGCCGAAGAACTTGATCGTCCCCATCGGGACCCCCATTTCCGACGTGGTGGCCGCCGCCGGCGGTCTGACGGACGACGTGTGGCGGGTCATCGCCGGCGGGCCCATGCTGGGCAAGGCCCAGCCGGACCTCGCCGCCCCGGTGACCAAGGGGGTGAACGCCGTGGTGGCGCTGACAACGGCGGAAAACGGCGAGTCGGCCCACCCCAGCTGCATCCGCTGCGGCAGGTGCGTGGCCGTCTGCCCCATGGGGCTGCAGCCCCTCTACCTCTACCGGTTCTCCGGCAGCGGCGACAGGGAGCTGCTGCGCCATTACAACATTCTTGACTGCATTGAGTGCGGCTGCTGCGCGTATGCCTGCCCGGGCAAGCT
>CALWXD010000118.1 GCA_944385425.1 uncultured Oscillospiraceae bacterium
GGCTGGTGGTGGCGCTGGCGGTGTGGCGGCTGCTGCCGGAGAAAAAATACCATCTTCCGGAGAAGATGTGGCGGCTGATCGCAACACTGTCCCTTCTGCCCTTTGTGGGAATCATTGTGGCGGTGGCTCTGGTGGAGCCCCGGTATGCGGGAGGCGGCCTGGCGTCCCTGGTGCTGATGCCGTTTTTCCTGCTGTCGGCCCTGGCGGTGCTGTACACGGCGGCGGTGCTGGCCCGGCAGGAGCAGCTGGAGCAGGAGGCGGCCCTTTCCCGGATGAACCGGACCTACTACGCCCAGCTGGAGCAGCAGCAGCGCCAGGTCCGCAGCCTGCGCCACGATATGGCCAACCACTTCACCGTCCTGGGGGGCCTTTTGGAAATGGATCAGACGGAGGAGGCCCGGCAGTACCTCAGACGGCTGAAGGGCCAGCCGGGGCTGCTGGCCACCCGCCGGTTCTGCGACAACCCGGTGGTAAACACCGTGCTGGCGGCCAAGGCCACCCTCCTGGAGGAGCAGGGCATCCCCTTCTCCCCGGAGATTCGGGTGGAGCCGGCGCTGCCTTTGGAGGGGCCGGCCCTGGGGGCCCTTTTGGGAAATATCCTGGACAACGCCGCGGAGGCCTGCGCCCAGCTGCCCCGGGAGGAGCGGTGGGTGCGCCTCAGGCTGGAGGGCGGCGAGGACCGGCTCTCCCTCTGCTGTGAAAACCCCTGTGCCCAGGCGCCGGCGGAGAAGGGGGGACGTCTCCTCTCCACCAAGGCCCAGCCGGGCCACGGCTACGGCACGGAGAACATCCGCTCCATCGCCCGCAGCGGCGGCGGCAGCGCCGCCTTCCGCTGGGCGGAGGGGACGTTTTCCGTGGCGGTGGAGATCCCGGCCCCCGGGGCGTAAGCGGCGGGCCCCCGCAGAAAAACAGCCGGCGGGCCGCCAAAGGGCGGCCCGCCGGCTGCTGCACGCTTTCTTCAAGTTGTTTCCCGGAGCTTTTCCAGCGCCTCCGGCACGTCCACGTCCATCAGCTCCTCCGCCGGCGCCTCCACCAGGGTGAGGAGCGCCTCGTGCCGCCGGATGACGGCGCTGCCGCCCCGGTCCCCCTCCAGGGCCATCAGCTCGGGGAAGAGGGCGGAAGGGAAGAGGCAGGGGTTGCCCCGTTTCCCGCCGCAGCCCAGGCCCACGATCCGGGCGGGGTCCTCCTCCCAGCGGCGCAGCACCGCCAGGATGGAGCCGCGGCGCAGCCGGGGCTGGTCCGCCACCAAAAAAAGCGCCCCGTCACACCGGCCCACGGCCTCCAGACCCAGCCGGACCGTGCGGCTGGCGCCGTCCTGGGGCCTGTCGTTTTCCACAGCCAGAAAGCCGCGCCGCGCCGCCAGGCCCAGGATCTCCGGGTGCCAGGCCACCACCGCCGCGGCAGAGAACGCCTCCAGCGGCACCGCCTCCAGCGTCCGCTCGATGAGGCTGCGCCCCTCCAGCCGCTCCAGCAGCTTGTTGGCGCCGTACCGGCTGGAGAGCCCCGCCGCCATCACGACGCACCCGACGTGCTTTCCCATTCCGCACCGCTCCTTTCCCCGTCAGCTTGTTTTCTTATCCTATACCCATTTTTGTCGGAATACAAGATGCACAGTCGATATTCTGAAAATAAAATCACCATTGTGGAGCTTTCCGTCTGTACACCCCGGGGAAAAGGGAGTATAATACACTTAAGATAGCGCCTATTTGGAATCATTTCCATGCATTTCCATTTCAGAAGAACCGGCACGAGAATATGAGACAAGGAGGAGTCGCAATGAGCAAACAAGTCGGGCAAAGCAAAACGCGGGTGGACGCCTTTGACAAGGCGACCGGCCGCGCGAAATACACCGACGACCTGTGCGGGAAGGAGACCCTGGTGACCCGCATCATCCACTCCACCGTGGCCCACGGCCTGGTGACCAGCATCGACACGGAGGAGGCCGCCAAGGTCCCCGGCGTGGTGAAGATCCTCACCTGCTTCGATGTCCCCAACTACCCCTTCGCCACCGCCGGCCATCCCTGGTCCCTGGATCCGGGCCACCAGGACGTGGCGGACCGCCTGCTTTTGAACCGGCACGTCCGCTACTACGGCGACGACGTGGCCGTGGTCATCGCTGAGGACGAGGTGGCCGCCGCCCAGGCCGCCCGCCTGGTGAAGGTGTGCTATGAGGAGTACCCCTTTGTGCTGGATGTGCAGAAGGCTATGGAGCCCGGCGCGCCCCAGATCCAGGAGAACTACCCCGGCAACGTCCTGGCCCACAGCCAGTACCGCTACGGCAACTACGAGGAGGCCATCCAGGAGCCCGGCCTCATCAAGGTGGAGGGCTGGTATGACACCCCCACCGTCCAGCACTGCCACATTGAAAACCACCTGTGCGTGGCCCACATGGAGGCCGGCCGGATCGTGGTGGTCAGCTCCACCCAGATCCCCCACATCGTCCGCCGGATCTGCGGCCAGGCCCTGGGCATCCCCTGGGGCAAGGTGCGGCTGATCAAGCCCTACATCGGCGGCGGTTTCGGCAACAAGCAGGACGCGCTGTATGAGCCTCTGTGCGCCTGGCTCACCACCCAGGTGGGCGGCCGCGCGGTGAAGATCGACTGCAGCCGGGAGGAGACCTTTGTCTCCAACCGCGTCCGCCACGCCATCCGCACCCACATCATCTCCTGGGTCCGGCCCGACGGCACCTTTGCCGCCCGGAAGGTGGAGGCCTTCTCCAACCAGGGCGCCTACGCCTCCCACGGCCACGGCGTCAACGCCAAGGGCGTCAACGCCTTCCCCCAGCTCTACCCCTGCCCCAACGTGGAGGGCGACGCCTACACGGTCTACACCAACCGCCCCTCCGCCGGCGCCATGCGCGGCTACGGCATCCCCCAGGCCATGTGGGCCGGCGAGTCCCACATTGACGACGTGGCCAAGGCCCTGGGCCGGGATCCCGTGGAGTACCGCCGGCAGATCGTGATGCCCGTGGGGTATAAGGACGGTTTCAGCAAGAACGAGAACTACTTCGATACCTTCAACCAGATCATGGACAAGGGCATGAAGGCCATCGGCTACGAGGAGAAACGCAAGGCCTACGCCAGCCAGACCGGCCCGGTCCGCCGGGGCATCGGCATGGCCCTCTTCTGGTACAACACCGCCGTGTGGCCCATCTCCGTGGAGACCTCCTCCTGCCGCATGGTCCTCAACCAGGACGGCTCCATCCAGGTCCAGACCGGCGAGACGGAGATCGGCCAGGGCTGCGACACCGCCTACGCCCAGATGGCCGCCGACGCGGTGGGCATCCTCTTTGAGAATGTCCACATGGTCTCCACCCAGGACACCGACATCACCCCCTTCGGCACCGGCGCCTACGCCTCCCGGCAGACCTACATCGGCGGGTTCTCCATCCGCCAGACCGGCCAGATCCTCAAGGAGCGGATCTTGAACTACGCCGTGGAGCTGACCCGCCAGACCCGGGCCAACCTGGACCTCATCGACGGCAAGATCGTCCGCATCAGCGACGGACGGGAGCTGATGGACCTGGGCGAGCTGGCCACCACGGCCCTCTACAGCACCACCAACAGCCAGCATATCACCGCTGAGAGCACCTATCAGATCAAGAACAACGCCTACTCCTTCGGCTGCACCTTCGCCGAGGTGGAGGTGGATATCCCCATGTGCAAGGTAAAGCTCCTAAACATCGTCAACGTCCACGACTGCGGCACCCTCATCAATCCCCAGCTGGCGGAGGCCCAGGTCCACGGCGGCATGTCCATGGGCATCGGCTACGGCCTCAGCGAGGAGCTGAAGTTCGACGAGAAGACCGGCAAGCCCTTGAACAACAACCTCCTGGACTACAAGCTCTCCACCTTCATGGACCACCCCCACCTGGAGGCGGAATTCGTGGAGAACGCCGAGCCCACCAGCCCCTACGGCACCAAGGCCCTGGGCGAGCCCCCGGCCTGCAGCCCGGCGCCCGCCATCCGCAACGCGGTGCTCCAGGCCACCGGCGTTGGCATCGACGAGGCGCCCCTGTCGCCCCACCGGCTCTTCGCCGCGTTCCAGGCGGCGGGCTTACTGTAAGAAGGGAGGAGACCGACAATGTATGATATGAAGGCATTTTACGAGGCCGAAAGCGTCCAGGACGCCATTCGTCTTCGTCTGGAGCATCCCGAGGCCCAGATCATCGCCGGCGGCACCGACGTGCTGGTCCAGATGCGGGAGGGCAAGCGGGCCGGCAAGGAGCTGATCTCCATCTACGGCATCGACAGCATGCGGGGCATCTCCCTGGACAGTGAGGAGAACATCCGCATCGGCTCCCTCACCAGTTTCAGCCACATCACCAAGGACCCCATCATCCAGAAGTACATCAACGTGCTGGGTGAGGCGGTGGACATGGTGGGCGGCCCCCAGATCCGCAACGCCGGCACCATCGGCGGCAACACCTGCAACGGCGTCACCAGCGCCGACTCCGCCTCCACCCTCATGGCGTGGGACGCCATTGTGGAGCTCACCGGCAAGGACGGGGTGCGCCTGGTGCCCATCCAGGAGTTCTACCTCTCCGCGGGCAAGGTGGACCTCCGCCCCGATGAGATTCAGACCGCTATTCTGATCCCCAAGGCAAGCTACGAAAACTGCTTTGGCCACTACATCAAGTATGCCATGCGCAACGCCATGGACATCGCCACCACCGGCTGCAGCGTCAACGTGGTGCTCAGCGGGGATAAGAAGACCATTGTCCGCGCCCGCATCGCCTACGGCGTGGCCGGCCCCGTCCCCATGCGCGCCCCCAGCGCCGAGGCCGCGGCCAACGGCAAGAGCGTGTCCCAGGAGACGGTGGAGGCCTTTGCCGGCGCGGTGCTGCAGGACATCCACCCCCGTGACTCCTGGCGGGCCAGCAAGGCCTTCCGCGAGCACATCGCGGTGGAGATGGCAAAGCGCTGCTTGATTGAATCCTGTAAACTGGCGGGAGGTGTGATTGCATGAGCAAGCAGTTTAAATTGATCAAATGCAACATCAACGGCAAGGACGTGGAGCAGATGGTAGACGTCCGGGCCAGCCTGACGGATATGCTGCGCAACGACTTCCGCCTCACCAGTGTGAAGAAGGGCTGCGAGGTGGGCGAGTGCGGCGCCTGCAACGTCATCATCGACGGGGAGTGCTACAACTCCTGCCTGTACCTGGCCGCCTGGGCCGACGGCAAGCACATCCGCACCCTGGAGGGCCTCATGGGCCCCGACGGGGAGCTCAGCGACATCCAGCAGGCCTTTATCGACGAGGCCGCCATCCAGTGCGGGTTCTGCACCCCCGGTTTCATCATGACCGCGGTGGAGATCCTGGAGAGCGGCAAGGAGTACACCGACGACGAGCTGCGCAAGCTCCTCTCCGGCCATCTGTGCCGCTGCACCGGGTATGAGAATATCCTGCGGGCGGTGAAGAAGACCATGCTCCAGCGCCTGGGCAAGGCCCAGTAACCCCTGCGCAAAAGGGCGCCCCTCCGTCTTGAGACGGAGGGGCGCTTATTTTTTGCACCCCTGCCCGCAAAAGGCGCAAAACGGCGGGAAGGGGGCGGGCAAAGGGCCTTTGCTTGCCTGCAAAGGCCCTTTCTGCTAGAATATCCTCAACAAACAGAGGAGGGAACGATATGGGAAAGAAGAGCAACCAGGTGGGGGCGCGGATCGCGGCGCTGCGGAAGGAGCGGGGGTTGACCCAGGAGCAGCTGGCGGAGCGGCTCCATGTGACGCGGCAGACCGTCAGCAGCTGGGAGACCGCCAACTCCTACCCGGATGTGGAGATGCTGGCGGCCCTGGCCCAGGCGCTGGAGGTCAGCGTGGAGCAGCTGATCTATGGGGAGGCGCAGAGACAAGCTGCGCCGGAGGAGCTGCCCCGCTGGATGCGCGTGGGATGCTACCTCTTCGCGCTGGTGATGGTCTGCGGGATCGTCTGGAATACCTTTGGCGCTGGGATGGTGCCGACGGGGCTGTTCTTCTGCCTCCTGGGCACCCTCTACTACGGGATCCTGGTCATCCGGGACGAGCTGAGGCGGCGGTGATGCGCCGGCGGGCAGGCGCCCTCCCCGCCGGCCATTTTGGGTGTTGTAATTTCCGGGGGAATGTGGTATACTGTCTCTGCTTTGAAGAAAGATCCTCCGCAAGCATTCGCGTTGAGGAGTCGGTCTCGCGCAATGGATGCCCGTGAACCATGTCAGGCGGGGAACCGAGCAGCATTAAGCGGAACACCATGTGCCGCGAGGGTGCCGATTCTGAGGGGATGCTTGCGGAGGGTCTTTCTATCTTTTCCCGGGGGGTCGGCCCCGGCGGAGATGAAAGGAGTCCTCGCCATGTACCAGGCGCTGTACCGCAAGTGGCGGCCAAAGACCTTTTCCGACGTCATCGGACAGCAGCACATCACCCAGACCCTGCAGCGCCAGGTGGCGGAGGGCCGCCTCTCCCACGCCTACCTCTTCACCGGCACCCGGGGCACCGGCAAGACCACCTGCGCCAAGATCCTGGCCAAGGCGGTCAACTGCGAGCACCCGGTAAACGGCGACCCCTGCAACCAGTGCCCGGCCTGCCTCGGCATCGACAACGGCAGCCTCCTGGACGTGCTGGAGCTGGACGCCGCCTCCAACAACGGCGTGGACAGCGTCCGCGCCCTGCGGGACGAGGCCATCTACACCCCGGCCCATGTGCGCTACCGGGTGTACATCATCGACGAGGTGCACATGCTCTCCCTGGCCGCCTTCAACGCCCTTTTGAAGATCCTGGAGGAGCCGCCGAAGCACCTCATCTTCATCCTGGCCACCACGGAGCTGCACAAGGTCCCGGCCACCATCCTCTCCCGCTGCCAGCGCTTTGCCTTCAAGCGCATCGCCCCCCAGGACATTGCCCAGCGGCTTTTGTCTGTGGCCCGGGCGGAGGGGATCCCTCTGACGGAGAGCGGCGCGGCGGTGCTCTCCCGCCTGGCCGACGGCGCCCTGCGGGACGCGCTGAGCCTTCTGGACCAGTGCTCCGCCGCCGGCGGCGAGATCGACGAGGG
This sequence comes from uncultured Oscillospiraceae bacterium, assembly GCA_944385425.1. GTDB lineage: Bacteria > Bacillota > Clostridia > Oscillospirales > Oscillospiraceae > CAJFPI01. Next base: position 7,021 of record CALWXD010000118.1, read on the forward strand.
CCGGGTCCTGGAGGAGCTGGGCCTGGCGGGCAACCTGCAGACGGCCCGGATGATGGACTGCATCCTCCGCCGGGACCAGCAGGCCGCCCTGCTCCTGCTCCACCAGCTCTACAGCGGCGGCAAGGAGGTGGGCGCCCTTTTGGGGGAGCTCTCCGTCCTGGCCCGGGACCTCTTGATCCGCATGACCGCGCCGGAGGGGGGCGAGGCCCTGCTCAGCGGCGGCTACAGCGCCGCCGCCATGGACCCCCTGGCCGCCCTGGCCACCCCCCAGCGCCTGCTCCATATCACCGCCCTGCTCCAGTCCACCGCCGCGGCGCTGCCCTTGAGCACCAGCCGCCGCACGGACGCGGAGCTGTGCCTGCTCCGCCTGTGTGACGACAGCCTCAGCGGGGACCTTACGGCCCTAAGCGCCCGGGTGGCCCGGCTGGAGCGGCTGGCCGCCGGCGGCGGGGGCGCCCCCGTCCCCGGGAAGGCTGTCCCCCCCGCCCCGCCTCAGGCGGCGGTCCCAGCCCCTCCTCCCCCGGCGGAGGACGACATCCCCTGGGAGGAGCCGCCGCTGGAGCGGGAACCGGTTATCCCGGCAGGCAGAACGCCTGCCACCCCGCCGCCCGTCTCCCTTGCCCCGTCCCCCTCTGCCGCCGGGGCGGCCTCCGGCCTGTGGGAGCGGCTGATCGACGCCTATAAGAGCCAGCTGCCCCCCATGTACCGCGCTTTCCTGGACGGGGCCCGCGGCGCGCTGGAGGGGGACCTTCTGACGGTGACCTGCGCCAACGATTTTACAAAGACCCAGCTGCACAACGTAAAGGTGCAGTCGGTGCTGCAGGAGATCACCTCCCAGGACCAGGGCCGCCCCATCGCCGTGGCCTTCACAGTGGGGGACCCGTCAAAGGCGGCCGCCCCTCCCTCGTCCGCCGGTGCCGGGGAGGCGCCCGGGAAGGACAAGCTGGAGGATCTCATCCACTTTGGCAACCAATTTGATAATTTTAAGATAAAGTGAGGAAAACCCTATGGCAAAAGGCGGATTCCCCAAGGGGATGGCCGGCATGAACGCCGGCAACATGATGCGCCAGCAGGCGCAGATGCAGCAGAAGATCATGAAGATGCAGCAGGAGATGGCCAAGGCCCAGGAGGCGGTGGAGAACGCCTCCTTCTCCGCCACGGTGGGCGGCGGCACGGTGAAGGCCACCGTCAGCGGCAAAAAGGAGCTGACGGAGCTGGTGATCAGCCCCGAGGCCCTCACCCCCGAGGACGCGGAGATGGTCCAGGACATGGTCATCAGCGCGGTGAACGAGGCGCTGCGCCAGGCGGAGGAGGCCATGAACAAGGGCATGGAGAGCGTGACCGGCGGGCTGAATATCCCCGGCCTAAAGCTGTAACGCCTATCCCCGCAAAACGAACGCGGCTTCCGCCCGGCGGGAGCCGCGCCCCAAAGGCGGCTGCCTCTTCTTTGGCGCGCCGCGCAAAAAAGCGCCGCATCCCATAGAGGATGCGGCGCTTTTTTGCTTTTACAGCTTCTCCCGGACCTTGGCGGCCTTGCCCACGCGGTTGCGCAGGTAGTACAGCTTGGCGCGGCGGACAAAGCCGTGGCGCACGGTCTCGATCTTGTCGATAGAGGGAGAGTGCAGGGGGAAGACCTTCTCCACACCCACACCGTAGGACACGCGGCGCACCGTGATGGTCTCGCCGATGCCGCCGTGTTTCTTGGCGATGACGGTACCCTCAAACACCTGGATACGCTCGCGGGAACCTTCCTTCACCTTCACATGCACCCGGACAGTGTCGCCCACCTTGACCTCGGGCATGTCCTTCAGCTGGGAACGGGTCAGCTCTTTGATGAGATCCATGGAATTTTCCTCCTAAATTACAGGCGTTCATGCGCGTCTTGCGGGGATTTCCACAGACCATCGGGAAATCTACGGCAGAGGACCGCCCTTTATCGCCATGATAGGATACCACAAGGTGGCGGGAAATGCAAGCTTTTTTTGAAAAAAAGCGGCAAATATCCAGGCTTTCCGCCGCTGCCCCGCCGGCAGCGCCGGCTCTCCGCGGGGCGGCGGGCCGCTCAGCGGAAGGGCTCCCCCGACCGGTCCAGCAGGGCCCTGCGCCGCACCTGGACGGCGTCCGGACGGAGGAATGGCAGGTGCCGCTCCACGGCGGCGGCCAGCAGCCCCGGGTTCACCCCCGGGTTCTGGGCCTGGACGGCAGCGTGGAGCACCAGCCGGTCCTCCCCCGCCTCCGCCGTCACCGCGCGGATCATGGGGCGGATGTCCGTGTCCGCCAGCTGTTTTTTCTTGTTGCGCTTGGCCACAATGACGCTCTCCCCCAGCAGCGTCGCCGCGATGGCCTCCGCCGCCCCGGCGGGGACGCCGCTGTCATAGCACAGCGACACGTCCGCCAAAAGCCCGTCCAGCTCCCGCACCGGTTTCACCGGCGCCGCGCAGGCCAGCGCCCGGATCCCCTCCGGCAGGCAGTCGTTCAGCCGCTGGGGCAGGGACGCCTCCTCCAGGGCCCCCTCCGTGGAAAAATCCAGCAGCTCGCAGGCGCTGGACTGCCCCACGGACAGCGGCAGCACAAAGGACATGACCGGGTGGGGATGGAACCCCTGGGAGTGTCTGACCACAAGGCCGGCGCGGATAAAGGCCCGCTGGAAGGTCCGCAGCAGATCCAGATGGGAGATCCACACCGCGCGGCCCTCCTTGGAAAAGGTCAAGCGGTAGTCAGCCATTGCACACCCCTCCCTTCAACAGGCGGCTGGCCCCACAGCCGGAGCACTGGGTGCGGCAGTCCGGGGTGGTCTTGGAATCATAGCACCGTTGCCGCTCCCGCCGCAAAAAGGCGGGGGTGACCCCGGTGTCGATGCGGCACCAGGGGAGCACCTCGTACCGGCTCCGCTCCCGGTGGGCGTAGAAGTCCCCGTCCACGCCGCACTCCGCCAGGGCGTCCACCCACCGCTGGAAGTCGAAGTACTCGCTCCAGGCGTCCATCCTGGCCCCCCGGCGCCAGGCCGCCTCCAGCACATCCGCCAGCCGCCGGTCCCCCCGGGCCAGCACGGCCTCCAGGTAGCTGGTCTCCGGGTCGTGCCAGTTGTAGGTGATGGACTTGTCCCGCTGGAAAGCGTCCCGCAGCAGGTCCACCCGCCGCTGGTACTCCGCCCGGGTGATCTGGGCCTCCCACTGGAAGGCGGTGTGGGGCTTGGGCACAAACCAGGAGGTGGACACGGTAATCCGCACCCCCCGGGCCCGGTTGGCGGCGCACTCCCGCCAGGCGAAGTACACCTTCCTTGCCAGGTCCGCGATGCCCAGCACGTCCGCGTCGGTCTCCGTGGGCAGACCCAGCATGAAGTAGAGCTTCACCGCGCTCCAGCCGTTGGAGAAGGCGGTGCGCACCGACTGGAGCAGGTCCTCCTCGGTGAGGTTTTTGTTGATGGCGTCCCGCAGGCGCTGGGTCCCGGCCTCGGGGGCGAAGGTGAGTCCGGCCTTCCGCCCCCGGCTGAGGCGCTGGGCCAGGGCCATGGAGAAGTTGTCCGCCCGGAGGCTGGGGAGGTTCAGATTCACATGGTGGCCGACGCAGTAGCCCTCCAGATCGTCGCACAGCCCCACCAGATCCGGGTAGTCGCTGGTGGAGAGGCTGGAGAGTGTCATCTCCTGGTAGCCCGAGTCCTGGCAGGCGCGGATGCCCTGGTCCGCCAGCTGCTCCCGGCTGCGATTGCGCACCGGGCGGTAGACATACCCCGCCTGGCAGAACCGGCAGCCCCGGATGCAGCCCCGGAACAGCTCCAGCATCACCCGGTCGTGGACGATCTCGGTGGAGGGGATGATGGTCTCCACCGGGAAGTAGGCGCTGTCCATATCCTCCACAATGCGCTTGCGCACCGTCTCAGGGGCGCCGGAGCCCTCCACCGCCCGCATCTCCGCCAGGGTGCCGTCCTCCTTATAGATGGGCGCGCAGAAGGCGGGGACATAGATGCCCTCGATCTGGGCCGCCGCCCGGAGGAACCGCCCCTTGCTCCAGCCCTCCGCCTTGGCCCGGCGGTAGAGCTGCAGATACTCCGGCGTCACCTCCTCCCCCTCCCCCAGGACAAAGAAGTCGATGAAGGGGGCCAGGGGCTCCGGGTTGTAGGCGCAGGTGCCCCCCGCCACCACCAGGGGGCCGAGGCCCGGCCGGTCCGTCGACCTCAGAGGCAGCCCCGCCAGGTCCAGCATGTTCAGCACGTTGGAGTAGGCCATCTCATAGCCCAGGGAGAAGGCGACGACGTCAAAGCCGGCCACGCCGTCCCCGCTCTCCAGGGCGTAGAGGGGGATGTGGTTTTCCCGCATCTCCGCCTCCATGTCCCCCCAGGGGGCGAACACCCGCTCGCACCAGACTCCCTCCATCTGGTTCATCACCCCGTAGAGGATCCGCATCCCCAGGTTGGACATGCCGATCTCATAGGTATCGGGAAAACAGAAGGCCACCCGGAGATCCACCCGGGCCCGGTCCTTCACCACCGCGTTGTACTCCCCGCCCACATACCGGGCCGGCTTTTGGACCCGGGGCAGGATGCGCTCCAATTTCTTATCCAAGGGATGATTCTCCTTTGTATCGTTCTTCGGGCGTCCCGCGCCCGCTTTTGCCGCTGGTTCCTCCTATTCTATCGTTTTCTTTCCCGTTTGGCAACCCTGAATTGCCCCAGGGCCATCCCCGCCGCCCCCACAAGGCAGAACAGCCCGCTGCCGGTAAACCAGAGCAGCGCCGCCGACAGCCCCAGCAGCACCGCCAGGGTCACGGCGTTTACCGCAGCGGTCAGACGCTGGGCGGCAAAGGGCTCGCTGCGCCAGGCGGCCAGCAGGTACAGCGCCCGCCCCCCGTCTAAACCCCGGATGGGCAGAAGGTTGTAGACCCCCAGCAAAAAGTTGGCCCCGGCGAAGAGATAGTCGCCGGAGACCCGGGCAAAGACCACCGCCAGCAGGAGATTCACCGCCGCCCCCGCCAGCACCGCCAACAGCTCCCTGGGATAGCTCAGCCGCTCCTGCAGCGGGGCGGAGATCACCGCCCCCATCGGCGTCACCACAATGGCCTCCACCGGCACGCGGAACCACCGCAGCACCGCCAGGTGGCCCGCCTCGTGGCAGAGGGCCGCCACCAGCACATGGGGCATCACCGGCCCCGCCCCCCAGAGCAGGGCCAGGACCAGCAGCACCGCCGCGCCGGAGGTGACGCGCAGCTCAGTAGACCGCCACATAGTAGATGGGATTGAGATAGGTGTCCCCCTTCAGCACCTCAAAATGAAGATGGGAGCCGGTGGCAAGACCTGTGGCTCCCATCTGGGCGATGGTGTCCCCCATTTTGACCGCCTGCCCCGTGGAGACCTCCACGGCGCTGCAGTGGGCGTAGATGGTGGTGACGTCGTTGGGGTGGGTCAGCATCACATAGAGGCCCAGGGCGTCGCTCTCCCCGATGGCCTTCACCGTCCCGTCGGCGAAGGCGTGGATGTCGGTGCCGGCGGTGTTGGCGATATCCAGGCCGTAGTGGAACCGCTCCTCGTGGTAGATGGGGTGGTCCCGGTAGCCGAAGGTGTCCGTCACGGTCCCCTGGGCCGGGGTGGTATAGGAGAACCCCATCACCGCCTGGCCGAAGGAGACGTTGGCCGGGGCGGCGGCGCTGAAGAACACCAGGGACTGGCTGTCCGCCGGCTGCCGCTCCCCCTCCGCCCCCTCCGCCGGCTCATGTGCCTCCCGCCGGCTCAGATAGGGCGCCAGCTCCTCCCACAGCCGGTTGGCCGTGGGCGTCAGCTGCTCCGCCGCGGCGATGGTGGCGGAGGCCTGGGCCGCGTGGTAGCGCCCGGGGGCGAACACCGCCGTGTAGGCCTCCTGGAGGCTCTCCCCCACCCCCTCGTCCCCGGCGATGGCCCGGCCCACGGCGGAGAAGGCGGCCTTGAAGTCCGCGTCCTGCCCCAGGGCGTTTCGCACCGTGTCCGCCACGGCTGCGAGGCTCTCCGGCGAGAGGAGCTTCCACATCACCAGCAGCACAAAGATCCCCCCCGCCACCACCAGCTGCACCGTCCGGCGGCGCTGGCCGTCGCTGACGGCGCCGCTGCCGCCCCGCCCGGCGGGCCGGCGGGGGGCGGGGCGGGGCCTGTGCACGCTCACCCGTTTCCCCCTGTATCTGCCGCGCCGTACGCTCTCCGCCATGGGACCACCTCCTTTTTCCGCTTGGTCCCATTCTATGCCCCAGCCGGCCCGTTCAGAAGAAAAATCCCCGGCCTGCCGCTGGGCAGATCGGGGATCTCCATGGTTCACCGCTCCCGCTGGAGGCCCGGGGAGAGGGGACGGGGCAAGCGCAGGAGGCTCATGGCCGGCACCGCCCGGGGAAGGCGCATCCGAAAGAGCATCCCCGGCCGCCGGGGCTCCGCCAGCGGCAGGCCCTCCATATCCTCCATCACCGGCACGGGGAAGGAGAAGGGCCTAAGGTCTGGGCCCACCAGCTCCGCCTCCTCCCCGGCGGAGAGCTTGTTGTTGAGACGGAGGGTGGCCGTGCCGTCCCCCTGGCAGTCCAGCACCTTGGCGCAGACCTGCCAGTCCCGGATGTAGCGGGAATCCTCGTAGTACTGGCCCGGCGGGCCGTAGTAAAACCCGGTGGAGTAGCGGCGGTGGCTCACATGCTCCACCTCGTCCCGCCACACCGGATCCACAGGCCGCCCGGCGGCCACGTCGTCGATCACATGGCGGTAGGCGCCGGTGACAATGGCGGCGTAGTAGGCGGACTTGGCCCTGCCCTCGATCTTGAGGCTGTCAAGCCCCGCGTCCATTAGGTCGTCCAGGTGGTCGATCATGCACATGTCCCGGGAGTTCATGATGTAGGCGCCCTTCTCGTCCTCGAAGACGGGAAAGTACTCCCCGGGCCGTTTCTCCTCCATGAGGTAATACTGGTAGCGGCAGGGCTGGGCGCAGGCCCCCCGGTTGGCGTCCCGCCCGGTCATATAGTTGGAGAGCAGGCACCGCCCGGAGTAGCTGACACACATGGCCCCGTGGACAAAGGCCTCCAGCTCCAGCGCCTCGGGCGTCCGCTCCCGAATGGTCCGGATCTCCGGAAGGCTCAGCTCCCTTGCCAGGATCACCCGGCTGGCGCCCAGGTCGTACCAGGCCCGGGCGCTCTCGAAGTTGGAGACGCTGGCCTGGGTGGAGATGTGGCGCTGGCAGCAGGGGGCGTACCGCCCCGCCAGGGTGAAGGCACCCAGGTCCGCCACGATCAGCGCGTCCACCCCCGCGGCCTGGAGGCGCTCCAAGTGGGCGGGCAGGCGCTGGGCCTCGTCGTTTCGGGGCATGGTGTTCACCGTGCAGTGGACCCGGACGCCGTGGTCATGGGCGTACCGCACCGCCAGGGGCAGCTCCTCGTCGGTAAAGTTCCCGGCAAAGGAGCGCATGCCAAAGCTGGTCCCCGCCAGATACACCGCGTCCGCCCCGTAGAGCACCGCCATCTTCAGCTTTTCCATGTCCCCCGCCGGGGCCAGCAGCTCCGGCTTTTTCCCCGTCCGCTCCATCATCTCAGCCCCGCGATCACCTGCTGGTGCTCGGCGTAGGTCTCGCTGAAGATGTGCTTGCCGTCGCCGCCCAGGACGTAGTAGTAGTAGCTGGTATCCGCCGGCAGGAGGGCCGCCTTGAGGGACTCCAGCCCCGGGTTCGCGATGGGCGTGGGGGGCAGGCCCTGGTGGACATAGAGGTTATAGGGGCTGTCCAGCGCCATGTCCTCCTGGGTGATCTCATTGCGCCCGGTGGCGTAGATGAGGGACGCGTCGATCTGCAGGAGGCCGCCTGTCTCATAGGAGGGGTTGTTCATCCGGTTGTAGATGACGGAGGCGATGAGGTTGCGGTCGCTGCCGTCGGTCTCCTTTTCAATGAGGGAGGCGATGGTGACGATCTCGTCCAGGGTGTAGCCGGAATTTTCCACCAGCTCCATCATCTCCGCGTCCATCTGCCGGTTGAACTCCGAGAGCAGGCGGTTTAGGGCGTTGGAGGCCTTCTCGCCGATATAGAACTCGTAGGTGTTGGGGAAGAGGTAGCCCTCCAGGCGGCTGAGCTCGCCCAGGTTCTCGTTGTCCACAAAGTCATACTCGTCGTAGACATAGTTCCGGGCGGCCTCCTCCAGGTCCTCCTTGTCGCTGACGCCGTTTTCCGCCAGAAGGTCGATGGTCTGCTGGACGGTGTAGCCCTCGGGGATGGTGACCCAGACGGTGTTGGTCTCCAGGTTGCCGCCGCTGGAGCTAACCATGCCGGTGATCAGCGCCCGGTAGTCCATATCGGTATCCAGGGTGTAGGTGCCGGCGCCGATCTTCTCCTCCGCGTCGGCAATGGCGCAGAAGAGGCGGAAGAACCACTTGTACTGGATCAGCCCCGCCTCCTTCAGCTTGCTGGCCACCGTGCCGACGGTGTCGTCGGTGGTCACCTCGATCTGTGCCTCCACATAGGGCTTGTTCAGCGCGCACAGGTCGTTGGCCAGCAGCCAGCCCACGCCGGCCACCACCGCGGAGGCCGCCGCCACAAAGAGGAGGTACAAAATCACGCTCAGCGGGCCCCGCCGGCGGCGGCGCTTTTTCCCGCCGGGGCGGGCGGGCTGGGCGGAGCGGCGCTGCTCCGCCTGCTGGCGGACCTGTTCCCGGTCCCAACCGGTGGTGTTATAGCGATCATCCTGCATGGGGATCACCCTTCCTTTCCTGGGAGTGAAGTGAATTCGTTGAAACCTGCCGCCGCGGCGGGCAAAAATCGGCCCCGCCGGTTCCAAAGTTGCCCCGCCCCACATAGACTGCTGCAGAGCGCGGCTGCGGGGGGAGGTGACGCGATATGTGGAACAGCGGCGGCAACGGCGGCCTGTGGCTCCTGTTGCTCCTCATTCTTGTGTGCTGCTGCGGCGGGCTGGGCGCCGGCGGCGGCTGCCAAAACGGCGGCTGCTGCTGAGCGCGGGCCGCGGAGGGGGACGCCCGGCGGCGTCCCTTTTCCCTTCTACAGCAGCGGCTCCACCTGCCGCCACACCAGCTCGTGGATCTCCTCCGCCGGCCGCACCCGGCCGTCCGCGGCGCAGTCCACCCTGGTCCAGCCGGCGCAGTCCGCCACCGCCCGGGCGTTTTCGCTGCAGGCGCGGAGGTAGGCCTCGTCCGCCTCGTGGATGTCGGCCGCCTGGCCGGTCTCAGCGGCCCGCCGCCGGCGCAGGGCCGCGGAGAGCTCCTCCGGCAAATCAAGGTACAGCACCAGGTCGGGCGCTGGAAGGCCCATCAAGCCGTATTCAAAGGAGAACAGCCAGCTTAAAAACGCCTGACGCTCCTCCGGCGGCAGCTTGGCCCCCTGGTGGACAGCGTTGGAGGTGGTGTACCGGTCGGTGACCAGGAGGCCGCCCTCCCCGTAGTATACCCCCCAGTCCTGCCGGTAAGACGCGTAGCGGTCCACGGCGTAAAAGGTGGAGGCGGCGTAGGGGTTCACGTCCCCGGGGTCCTTGCCGAAGTCCCCCCGCAGATACATCCGCACCAGCATGGAGGAGTCCTCCTCATACCGGGGGAAGGTCAGCTGCCGCGCCGGGCGGCCCTCCCGCGCCAGCCGCTGGACGAGAAGGCGGGTCTGGGTGGCCTTCCCCGCGCCGTCCACCCCCTCGAACACGATGAGCTTTCCCTTCATTTTTTCCCTTTCTCCCCCGCCACATGGACCATGAACAGGGGCAGTTTCATCATCCGCCCGATGCGGCGGGGATCCTTCATCAAACGGTGGAGCCACTCCAGCCCCAGCCGTTGGAACACCCGCGGCGCCCGTTTCACGCTGCCGGAGAACACGTCCAGGCAGCCGCCCAGGCCCACCAGCAGGTGGGCGCCGGTAGCAGGGCCCCATTGGGCGATCCACTTCTCCTGCTTTGGCGCGCCCAGGCACACGAACACCACCGTCGCGCCGCTTTGCCGGATGGCCTCCGCCACCGGCGCGTCCTCCTGGAAGTACCCGTCGTGGGTCCCGGCGATCTTGAGTCCCGGGTAGGTCCGCTCCAGCCGCCGGGCGGCCTCCTCCGCCACGCCGGGTTTCGCCCCCAGGAGAAAGAGCGTCCCCTCCCCCCGCGCCATGGCCGCCATCAGCGCCTGGGCAAACTCGATGCCCGGCAGCCGCTGGCGCAGGGGCGTGCCCAAAAGCTTTGCCCCGTAGAGGATGCCGATCCCGTCGGGCAGCACCAGGTCCGCCCCGTTCACAAGGGAGCGCAGCGCCGGGTCCTCCCGGCACAGCTCCACGATCTCGGGGTTGGGCGTCACCACCATGTGGGCGCCCTCCGTTTGGGACAGGCGCAGCCCCTCGGCCACCGCCTGGTCCATGGTGATATTGTCAAAGCCCACGCCCAGCACATCAATCCGCATGGAAACGCTCCTTCTCTCGCTGTCGTTCAATTGGCTTATTGTAGCACAAAGCCGGGGATTTGTCCACGTCCCCCGTCCCCTTTCCTGTAAACCTTTTGAAAACAAAGGGCGACGCGCCTACTCCTCCGGCTTGTCCCGCCGCAGCCCCAGCCGGCGCATCCCCCGGTCCCGGACGTTGCGGGCGTAGGCGATGCTGCGGCAGAGGTAGCACATGAGGCTCAAAAAGTCGTCGCTCCACTCAAAGTGCCGGTCCGTATGGCCCCGGCGGTACTGGTCGATCACCACCTGGTATCGGTCGTAGGCCCGCCGCACGCTGTCCTCCCAGGAGATGTAGATCTCCTGGAGGGCTCGCTCCCCCACGGCGTGCATCCGCTCCAGGGAGAGGCCCTTCAGCGCCGCCCAGAGGCTGCGGGCGTCCTCCTCGATGAGGATGCCGTTTTGCCCGTCGGTGATGTCCTCCGCGGCGCAGGAGCCCCGGATGAGGACGCTGCCCAGGCCGCAGGCCGCCGCCTCCCGGACCACAATGCCGTTGGTGTCGTAGGTGCTGGGGAAGAGGAAGAGGTCGGCCATGGAGAAGTAGGCCCGCAGCAGCTCCCTGTCCCGGATGGCGCCGGGGAAGAGGCACCAGGGCCCGATGCCCAGCTGCTCCGCCGTCTCCCGCATCTCCTCCCGCTCCGCCCCGTCGCCCACCAGCACCATGCGGAAGGCAAACCCCTCCCGCCGGGCGGCGGCCAGGGCGTCCAGGATGATCCGGACCCCCTTGTACCACATCATCCGCCCCACAAAGAGGAACACCGGCACCCCCGCCGGGATCCCCAGCCGGGCGCGGAGGGCACCGCTCTTCTCCCTTGGCACCGGCCCCCGGGGGAAGTCCACCCCGTTGACCATCACCCGGTAGTCCCCCTGGTAGCCCAGGCTCCTGAGGTTCTCCCCGGCGCCGCGGCTGACCACCCAGACCTCGTCGCTGCTCTCAATGCTCTTCACCAGCATCTTGATGGCGGCGGCGCGGACCAGCTTGTTCTCCACCGCGTGGCCGATGTCCACGTCGAATTTGGTGTGGTATGTAAAGACCAGGGGCACGTCCACCCGCTCCCGCAGCAGGCGCCCCAGGGTGTTGCTCATCACGGGGCAGTGGGAGTGGATGATGTCGGGGTGAAAATCGGTGAGGGCGGCCAGGGTGCTGGCGCTGAAGGGGTAGCCCGCCCGGTAGCCGATGAGTTTCGTGGTGTCCACGCTGCGGTAGCGCACCACGGGGTAGGGGCAGTGGTCCACCACCCCCGGGTACTGGGGCGTGGCCACGATCACCTCCCCCAGGCTCTCCTGGATCACCCGGGCGTAGTTCTTCGTGGCGTTGGCCACGCCGTCAATCACCGGGGGGAAGGAGTCGTTCATCAGACAGACCCGCAGCTTTTGTTGTTCCATATCGGTCCTCCCATCGCCCCGCCCCTCCGGGACAGGGCGCAGATCACAGATCAGCCCCCAGCGGAAAAAGGGGGCGGCGCACGCTCTCGTGCTCCGTCCCCAGTTTACCACATTTCTCTCAACTTTTTATCTCTTTTTTCCTTAGGAAGGAAAACTTCGTCTCACTGCACAAAACCGCCACAAAAATGAGGGCAAATCCCAACAAAAGCTTTGCCGTGACCGGGTCGCCGTAAAAAATAACGCTGAAAATCACGCCGAACACGGACTCCAGGGACAAAATCACCGACGCGGAGGCCGGGTCGCTGTTCACCTGGCCCACGTTCTGGAAGAGGAGGGCCACGCAGGTGGCCATGACCCCCAGGTAGGCCAGGGACAGCAGCACGTCGCCGCCAAGCTGGGTGGGGAAGGTCTCCGTCAGCGCCCCGCCGATCCAGGCGTAGAGGGCGAAGAAGGCAAACTGGAAGGTGGTGAGGAGGTAGATATCCTTCCCGGGCGAGAGCTTAGCCACCGCCACGATGTGGGCGGCGAAGAACACCGCCCCGCAGAGGGTCAGCGCGTCGCCGGCGTTGACGGTGAGATCCCCCTCCAGGGACACAAAGCCCACCCCCGCCACGCACAGCACCGCCGCGATGATGTTGTACCGGTCGGGCTTCAGCTTCACCACCAGCCAGGACAAAAAGGGCACGAGCACACAGTACACCGCCGTCAAAAAAGCGTTTTTGGAGGGCGTCGTCAGCTCCAGGCCGTAGGTCTGGAGATTGTAGGCCATATAGAGGCAGGCCCCCACGACGGCCCCCCGCCACAGGTAGTCCCGGGTCATTTTTTTCCACCGGTTCCAGCAGATCAGCGCCGTCAAAGCCGTGCCGAGGGTAAAGCGGAAGGCCAAGAGGTACTGCACCGGCAGGCTGTCCAGGCTGTTCTTCATCAAAAGGAAGGAGCTGCCCCAGATCAGCGCCGCGGAGAACAGCATGGGCTTTGCCAGGCGCTGCATCATTGGTTTTTTGTTCATTTACGCACCTCGTCATTGAAAATCCAAATGATATATGGTAAAATATTACCGTAGGGCGGTAACCTTTACAAGCAAAAATTTGTCATGCTATGGATTCCCGCCCCCATTTTCTCTTTTCGGGCTTGCAGTGAACGCTGCGCAGGGCCCCGCGGCGGCGCCAGCCTCTCCCGCCGGCGCCGCAGGGGGAGAACCCTCGCAATCGGATGGACAGGAGGTATTCACCATGGCTAAGAAAAAACTGGTCATCGCCATTTTGCAGGAGGATGATTACGACACCACCCTCAGCTCCCTTATCGCGCACCACATCTTTGTCACCAAGCTCAGCTCCAGCGGCGGTTTCCTCCGGAAGAAAAACATCACCATCATGATCGGCGTAGAGGCCGAGCAGCTGGACACCGTGCTGCAGATTTTGAAGGAGTGCGCCGGCCACCGCAAGGAGATCGTGTACACCATGGCGGGCGCCGCCCACAGCGCCCACGGCGCCGGCACGGCGCCGGCCATCCCCATCCAGGTAGACACCGGCGGCGCCACCGTGTTTGTGATGGACATGGACTCCCTGGAAAAGTTTTAGCGTCTGGGACGGCGCGGTCCGTTTCTCCCGCCCGGCGGGTCTCCCCGCCGGGCGGGCCCTTCTTTTCCCCCGGCCGGCCTCACAAGGCCGCCCGGGGACCCCATTTCACTTGATTTGCCGGAAGTGAATCCCGGCAAACCCAAGGTTTTGCTCCGCAAAACGCTTGTACCCGCGACTACGCGGGAATCGTCCTGCAACCTTCTGCCAAGGAGAGCCTTATGCTGATTTTTGATCTGGACGGCACGCTGATCGACCGCCCCGGCCGGCCTCACAAGGCCGCCCGGGGATCCCATTTCACTTGATTTGCCGGAAGTGAATTCCAGCAAACCCAAGGTTTTGCTCCGCAAAACGCTTGTACCCGCGACTGCGCGGGAATCGTCCTGCAACCTTCTGCCAAGGAGAGCCTTATGCTGATTTTTGATCTGGACGGCACCTTAATCGATTCAAATGATGTCTGGGTGGAGGTGGACAAGACCTTCCTAGGCCGGCGAGGCGCCCCCTACACCAAGGAGTACCGGGACGGCGTGGCCCACACCATCCTCTCCAACTGCGCCATCTTCACCAAGGCGTATCTCCAACTGGAGGAGTCCTGCGAGGAGATCATCGCCGAGTGGATGGAGCTGGCCGCCGGCAAATACGGCGCCGAGGTCCCCCTCAAGCCCCATGTGCTGGAATACCTGGACCGGTGCCGGGCTGCGGGGCACCGGATGGCGGTATTCACCGCCTGCGTCCCCGATCACTGCCGCGCCGCCATGGAGCACCTGGGCCTCACGCCCTACTTCGAGCGGGTGATCTACGCCCAGGAGCTGGGGGTGGACAAGCGCAGCCCCGCCATCTTCCGCCGGGCGGCGGAGCTTTTGGGCGTTAGGCCCAGGGACTGCGTCCTCTTTGACGACTCCCTCTCCGCCTGCAAGGCCGCCAAGGCCGCGGGCATGACGGTGGTGGGGGTCTACGACGCCGTCTTTCAAGAGTCGGTGCCCGATATGCGGGAGGTCTGCGACCAGTTCATCCGGGATTTTGGGGAGCTGCTCTGACTGGGAGCTGTCCCCCGCTTTCTCCCTGTCCCAGGCTGGAATTTCGCCGCTGTCAGCTGAAAAATCGTCCATGTCAGCTCTGGTTGCCCCATTGCAAGCCAAAGCTGGTGGACGATTTCCCTGTTTCGGGCTATGCTGTCCCCATCTCAAATCAAAGGAGGACCCCCCATGACATTCGGACAAAAGCTGCAGCGGCTGCGGCGGCAGCGGGGCTGGAGCCAGGAGGAGCTGGCTGAGCGCGTCCCCATCTCCCGGCAGGCCGTCAGCAAATGGGAGAGCGAAAGCGCCATGCCGGACACGGAAAACGTGGTGCAGCTCAGCCGCCTCTTCGGCGTATCCACCGACTACCTGCTCCACGACGACTACACCGCCGACACCGACATCCCGGCGGTGAAGGCCCGGGAGGAGGCGCTAAAAAGGAAACAAAACCGGGAGATGGCCATGATGGTCCTCATCGGCATGGAGGCCCTGGCCCTTTTCTGGCAGCTGATGGGCAGCCTGGTCTATCAAAACCACCTGATCCCTCTCCTGGGCATGACGGCCCACATCATGACCATCGTGGGCTTTGAGGCCGGGTTCCGCGGCCAGCTGAAACGCTCCGGGGATGACCAGGACGCTTTGGACTGCCGCCGGGTGTTCTACCGCGTCAGCGTCTGGATGGTGAGCCTTTTCCCCTGCGCCGCCCTCACCCGGATCTTCTGGGCGCTGTATCCCCGCCCCCATCTCCTCGTCATAGAGATGCTCTCTCCCCTGGTCCTCTACCTCCCCCTCTGCCTCCTGGCCGCCTGGAGGCTGCGGCGGAGGCCGCGGGCATAGCCGCATACGCGCAGAAAAGCGGGTGGAAAACCGTTGTTTTCCACCCGCTCCTGTTTACATGGCGGCCTGTTCCCGCCGTCTGTCAAGCGAACAGGGCGTTGAAGGCGTCCACGATGGCGTCACAGTTCTCATGGACCACCATCATCACAAAGTTGCCGTTGGAGACCACCCGGCTGTTGTTCTTCCACTGCTCCGTGGGGCCGGGGTACCAGGCGCCGCCGGGGCTGTTGCCGTCGCCCACCATGTAGTCGATCCGGGCCTGGAAGATGGCCTTCACCGTGTCCACGTCGGCGCTGTCGCTGACCTCCACCAGGCCAAACTCGCCGTTGTTCATGGTCATCAGCGTCCCCATCACCAGGCACTGCTTGGTGTCCACCGCGCCCATGCCGGGGTAGTAGTTCTCCAGCACGTCGCCGGTAAACTCGGTGAGGCTGCCGAAGGTGTACTGACTGGTCATGTCGCTGTAAAAGGCGCTGAGGTCCACGCCGCCGGCGGGCTGCTCCTCATCGGGGGTCTCGGGCTCCTCGGTGCTCTCGGCCTTAAAGTTGCAGCGGACGGTGCAGGTGGCCTTCTGGCCGCCGCGCTCCACCGTGATGGTGGCCGTCCCCGGCGCCACGGCGGTGACGGTGCCGTCGCTCCCCACCGTGGCCACGGCGGTGTCGCTGCTGGTGAAGGTGCTGGCGCCCTCCCCGCCGGTAACCGTCAGGCGGTAGGTGGCGCCGGCGGAGAAGAGGGTGAAGTCGGTGCGGCTGAGGGTCAGGCCGGCCTCATCGGGCTGCTCCCCGTCGTCCGCGTCTCCCGGCGTACCGCTCTCCGCGGGGGGATCGGTCTCCTCGCCGTCCTCATCGGGGACCTCCGGCTCCTCCGCGTTGGGCTGCTCCGGGGTCTCTTCCTCCTCCGTGCCGTCCGGCTGCTGGGATTGGTTCGTCTGGTTCCCGTTGTTTCCGTCGTTCCCGGCGGGATCACCGCCGGAGTTGTTCCCACAGGCCGCCAGCCCCAGTACCAGCACCAGGGACAGCAGCAGAGCAAACAGCTTTTTCATGTACAGATATCCTCCTAAAAGATCTTCCTTGCATCGCAGGGTTCCGGGAAGGTTAGACGGCGGAGGCGGCAAATTGTTCCCTGTTTTTTCAAAAAATTTTCCCGCAAAAATTCCGCCCGCCGGCAGCGGAAATTTCCCCTTTACACAGTAGAACAAATGCTCTATAATAAGAGAAAACCACAGGGGAGGGGTTGCCATGCGCGGAAGGATGATCACCTGCTGCTTTACCGGGCACCGCCCGTCCAAGCTGCCCTGGGGCGGCCGGGAGAGCGACCCCCGGTGTCTGGCGCTGAAGCGGCGGCTGCAGGACGCGGTGGATGCGGCTTACGCCGAGGGGTTCCGCCACTTTATCTGCGGCATGGCCCTGGGCAGCGACTTCTATTTTGCCGAGGCGGTGCTGGACCTCAGACGGCGGCAGGGGGACGTGACGCTGGAGGCCGCCCTCCCCTGCCCCACCCAGGCCGACGGCTGGGGGGAGCGGGACCGGCGGCGCTACGCCGGCCTTCTGGCCCAGTGCGACTATGAGACCATGGTGCAGGACCACTACGCCCCCGGCTGCATGCAGCGGCGCAACCGCTATATGGTGGACCACAGCGCCCTGGTGATCGCGGTGTACGACGGCAGCGCCGGCGGCACCCGGCAGACGCTGGAGTACGCCATCCGCCGGGGGGTGCCCTTCCTGGACTTGAGAACGGAGGAGGTGTGAGAATGGAGCGGGTGATTCTCCACTGCGACCTCAACTGCTTTTACGCCTCGGTGGAGCTGCTGCGCCTGCCCCAGCTGCGCTCCCTGCCGGTGGCGGTGTGCGGGGACCCCGCCTCCCGCCACGGCATCATCCTGGCCAAAAACGAGCTGGCCAAGGGGTTCGGGGTGAAAACAGCGGAGACCATCTGGCAGGCGAAACGGAAGTGCCCGGACCTGGTGTGCATCCCGCCCCACCACCACCGCTACCGGGACTACTCCCGCCGGGTCAACGCCATCTACCTCCGCTACACCGACCTGGTGGAGCCCTTCGGCATTGACGAGAGCTGGCTGGACATCACCGGCAGCATGCACCTCTTCGGCGGCGACGGCGCGGCCATCGCCAACCGCCTGCGGGAGACGGTGAAGGCGGAGCTGGGGCTGACGCTCTCCGTGGGGGTCAGTTTCAACAAGGTCTTCGCCAAGCTGGGCAGCGACTACCGCAAGCCCGACGCCACCACCTGCATCAGCCGGGAAAACTGGAGGGACCTCCTCTTCCCCCTGCCGGTGGGGGCGCTGCTGTATGTAGGGCGGGCGGCCCAGCAGGCCCTGGAGCAGCTCGGCATCCGCACCATCGGGGAGCTGGCCGCCAGCCGGCGGGAGCTGCTGACGGAGCGGCTGGGCAAGCTGGGCGCCCAGCTCCACGACTACGCCAACGGCCTGGACCGCTCCCCTGTCCGCCCCTGGACCCAGCCCGAGCCGGTGAAGAGCGTGGGCAACGGCACCACCTTCTCCAAAAACCTCACCACCCGGGAGGAGGTCCGCCGGGGCCTCGCCCTGCTGTGCGACAGCGTGGCCATGCGCCTAAGGCGCAGCGGCCTCTACTGCGGCGGCATACAGATCACCATCAAGGACCCCCAGTTCAAGACCATCTCCCGGCAAAAGCAGCTCCAGCACAGCACCCATCTGATGAAGGAGCTCCTGGCCGCGGCGCTGGAGCTGTTTGACGGGGCGTGGAAGCTGCCCGCCCCCATCCGCCTGCTCAGCGTCACCGCCATCCACCTCACGGCGGAGGAGGAGACCTATCTCCAGGGGGACCTGCTGGACGGCGGGGAGACGGAGAAGTGGCAGCGGCAGGAGAAGCTGGAGCAGGCGGTAGACGCCATCCGGGGGAAATTCGGCAGCGGCGCCATCTCCTTCGGCGCCGCCGGGAAACCAAACCCCCGGGACCTGCCCTAAGGGGCCGGGCAGTATTCTCTGTTTTCCCCGTATTTTTGGCCGGAGGGGCAGATTTTCTTGTCCCAACCTCTTGCCAAACGGGCCGGTTCCGATTATGATAAAGGGAAGGCAATCGTGGGCGGGGCAACCACCGAAAAACCGGTCCGGCCGCTCCGCTGTCTGGAAATCCCCGGGCGGACCGCGCCCCCGGCGCACGCCCGTATCTGGAAAGGAGACAACCTATGAAATCTTTTCTCGCCATGACCACGGAGGAGCGCCAGGCCGCCTATCAGCAGGAGAAGGCCGCCTTCGAGGCGCTGAAGGCCAAGGGGCTGAAGCTGGACATGTCCCGGGGCAAGCCCGGCGCCGAGCAGCTGGACCTGGTGATCGGCCTGCAGACCGTGATCCAGACCAACGAGGAGTGCTTTGACGGTGATCTGGACTGCCGCAACTACGGCAACCTGATGGGCATCCCCTCCTGCCGCAAGCTCTGGGCCGACATCCTGGGCGTCAAGGTGGAGCAGGTGATGGCCGCCGGCAACGCCAGCCTCAACCTCATGTACGACACCATCTCCAAGGCCTACACCCACGGCCTGCTCCACAGCGACAAGCCCTGGTGCAAGCTGGAGAAGGTCAAGTGGCTCTGCCCCGCCCCGGGGTATGACCGGCACTTCTTTGTCAGCGAGACCTTCGGCATGGAGCTGATCCCCGTCCCCATGACCGACGACGGCCCGGATATGGACGTGGTGGAGACGCTGATCCAGGATCCCCAGGTGAAGGGGATGTGGTGCGTGCCCAAGTACTCCAACCCCACCGGCTGCATCTACTCCGACGAGGTGGTCAACCGCATCGCCTCCATGAAACCCGCCGCCAAGGACTTCCTCCTCATGTGGGACAACGCCTACTGCATCCACGAGTTTGACGGCGACTTTGTGCCCTTCCCCGACATTATCGGCCTGTGCGAGAAGTACGGCAACCCCGACATGGTGGTGGAGTTCGCCTCCACGTCCAAGGTGACCCTGCCCGGCGCGGGCGTGGCCTGCATGGCCACCAGCGAGGCCAACATGAAGTATTTCATGAAACTGCTGGGGTTCCAGACCATCGGCTATGACAAGATGAACCAGCTGCGCCATGTCCGGTTCCTCAAGGACAAGGAGAACACCCTGGCCCTTATGAAAAAGCACGCCGCCGTGCTCAAGCCCAAGTTCGACGCGGTGGTAAACGGCCTGGAGCGGGAGCTGGGCCCCCTGGAGATCGCCAAATGGAGCCACCCCAAGGGCGGCTACTTTGTGAGCCTGGATGTGCTCAGCGGCACCGCCAAGCGCACCGTGGCGCTGTGCAAGGAGGCGGGCGTGGTGATGACCCCCGCCGGCAACCCCTTCCCCTACGGCAAGGACCCCGCCGACAGCAACATCCGCATCGCCCCCTCCCTGCCCCCCAAGGCGGAGCTGGAGGCCGCGGTGGAGGTGCTGTGCGTCTGCGCCAAGCTGGCGGCCCTGGAAAAGCTGCTGGCGGAGTGATCATCCGCCCCCGGGAGACGCCCCGCGGGGCCGGAGCCTGGATCTTCCAAATGCTGAGGCCCCCGCCTTTCTCAAGGCGGGGGCCTTTTCCCCTCCGGCGCAAAGCGGGGCCGCTCCCGGCGGGAGCGGCCCCCTTTTATGATGATGTATGTCCTTACTTCCTGCTGAGGTACTCGTCGATGGCCTTGGCGGCGGTCTTACCGGCGCCCATGGCCAGGATCACCGTGGCCGCGCCGGTGACGGCGTCGCCCCCGGCGTAGACCCCCTCCCGGCTGGTGAGGCCCTCCTCGTTGACGATGATGCCGCCCTTCCTGTTGATCTCCAATCCCCTGGTGGTGGACTTGATGAGGGGGTTGGGGCTGGTGCCGAGGGCCATGATGACGCAGTCCATCTCCATCTCAAAGTCGCTGCCCTCTTTCACGATGGGGCGGCGGCGGCCGGATGCGTCGGGCTCGCCCAGCTCCATCTCCACGCAGCGGATGCCGATGACGGAGCCGTTTTTCGGATCCCGCTTGTCGTCGGGGTTGTTGTAGCCCAGCACCGCCGTGGGGTTGGTGAGGGTCTTGAAGACGATGCCCTCCTCCTTGGCGTGCTCCACCTCCTCCGCCCGGGCGGGGAGCTCCGCCTCGCTGCGGCGGTAGATGATGTGGACGTCGGCCCCCAGGCGCTTGGAGCAGCGGGCGGCGTCCATGGCCACGTTGCCGCCGCCCACCACGGCCACCTTCTTGCCCTTGAGGTCCATAATGGGGGTGTCGGACCCCTCCCGGTAGGCCTTCATCAAGTTGATGCGGGTGAGGAACTCGTTGGCGGAGTAGACCCCCTTCAGGTTCTCCCCGGGGATGTGCATGAACATGGGAAGGCCCGCCCCGGAGCCGATGAACACGGCCTCAAATCCGCCCTCCTCCATGAGCTCGTCAATGGTAATGGACCGGCCCACCACCATGTTGGTCTCGATCTTCACCCCCAGGTCCTTTAGGCCGTCCACCTCCTTCTGGACGATGGACTTGGGCAGGCGGAACTCCGGGATGCCGTACACCAGCACGCCGCCGGCCAGGTGCAGCGCCTCGAACACCGTCACCGCGTAGCCCTTCCGGGCCAGGTCCCCGGCGCAGGTGAGGCCCGCCGGGCCCGAGCCGATGACGGCCACCTTGTGCCCGTTGGCGGCCGGGGGGACCGCCTTCTCCGTGGCGTTGGCGTTGTGCCAGTCGGCCACAAACCGCTCCAGCCGGCCGATGCCGACGCTCTCGGCCTTGATGCCCCGGACGCACTTGGACTCGCACTGGGTCTCCTGGGGGCAGACCCGGCCGCACACGGCGGGCAGGGCGCTGTCGGCGGCGATGATCTGGTAGGCGGCCTCAAAGTCGCCCTCCGCCACCTTGGCGATGAAGTCGGGGATGCGGATCTGCACCGGGCAGCCGGAGACGCAGGGGTGGTTCTTGCAGTGGAGGCAGCGGGCCGCCTCGTCCATGGCCTGCTCCCTGGTATACCCCAGGGCCACCTCGTTGAAGTTGGCGGCACGGACCTGGGGGTCCTGGTGGGGCATGGGGTTCTTCTTCGGTGACATGTTGGCCATTTTACTGTACCTCCTGCTTGAACAGATTGCAGGCCTCTTCATAGGCGTGCCGCTCGAAATCCTTATACATGGCGCCCCGGGCCATGGCCTCGTCAAAATCCACCAGGTGGCCGTCGAACTCCGGCCCGTCCACGCAGGCGAACTTGGTCTCCCCGCCCACGGTGAGGCGGCAGCCGCCGCACATGCCGGTGCCGTCGATCATAATGGGGTTCATGCTCACCACCGTGGGGATGTTGTACTCCTTGGTGAGAAGGCACACGAATTTCATCATGATCACCGGGCCGATGGCGATGACCCGGTCGTACTTCGCCCCGGCCTCGATCTGCTCCTTGAGGAGGTCGGTGACCAGGGCCTTCTTGCCGTAGGACCCGTCGTCGGTGCCGATGATGAGGTTGGTGGAGGCCGCCTCAAACTCCTCCTTCAAAATGATGAGATCCTTGTTGCGGAAGCCCACGATGAGATCCACATGGCAGCCCTCGTCGTGGAGCTTTTTCGCCACCGGATAGGCAATGGCGGTGCCTACGCCGCCGCCCACCACGGCCACCCGGCGGAGCCCCTCGGTCTCCGTGGCCCTGCCCAGGGGGCCGACGAAGTCCTGGATGAACTCCCCTTCGTTTTTGTGGTTGAGTTTTTCAGTGGTGGCGCCCACAATCTGGAAGATGATGGACACGGTCCCCTTCTCCCGGTCATAGGCGGCGATGGTCAGAGGAATGCGCTCCCCGTTCTCATCCACCCGCAGAATGATGAACTGCCCCGGCTCCGCCTTCCGGGCCACAGCCGGCGCCTCGATCTCCATCATGGTGACGGTGGGATTGAGCACTCTTTTTTTTACGATACGATACATGGCGTCTCCCTTTCCACTTTACCTCACATCGTTTTTTACCCGTCTGGACTACGGGCTTGCGCCACCATTGTAGCACGGTGGAACTGGCCCGTCAATTCTAATGACAGCCAATCTGCCAAAAATTTCACATTTTCTCGGCTTTTTTCCGCCGCGGCCTTTCCGGGGCTCCGGCGGTACAATTTTTCCCGCGGTTTGCAGCACAAACCGGTATTTTTATCCTTCCAAAGCAGCATTGCTTTCCCGCCCGGCAGCAGAGCAAAACGCCTGCGGCAGGCGGGAAGCCTCACGCGCCGCGGAGCACACCACGACAACTGGCAAAAGAACGTGGCGCATGAAGTTCCGCGCACGCGGGCCGCCTCGCCCACGCGCTTTGATGTTGTGGCCGTGCCGCTGAAAGCGGCGCATGGCCGTTTTTGCCATGTTTCCACATAACAAAAAAGCCCCTGTGGAGGGCATCTCCACAGGGGCTTCGCTTTTTGGCTTTACAGGCAGTACAGCAGCACGCAGAAATACTGCAGCACGCTGCCGGCCAGCACAAACAGGTGCCAGACAAAGTGCATATAATACTTCTTGGACTTGTAAAACAGGATCCCCGCCGTGTAGGCCACGCCGCCGGAGGCCAGCAGCGCCACCCCCGCCGCCGGCAGCACCTGGATCACCGTCCGCAGGGCCGGGATGATGAGCCACCCCATGGCGGCGTAGAGCACCAGCGTCACCTTGCTGAACCGGTTGAGGTCAATAACGTCCAGGATGATGCCCAGCACCGCCAGGGCCGTGTTGATCCCGATCAGCACCCAGCCCAGGGTGCCCCCCAGGGCCAGCAGCGCCAGGGGGATATAGGTCCCCAGGATCAGAAGGAAGATGGAGCAGTGGTCCAGAATCCGCAGCCGCTGCTTGAGGTCCGGGTTCCGCACCCCGTGGTAGACGGCGGAGGCCGTGTACAGCCCCACCAGGCTGGCCACATACAGGACCATCCCCGCCACCGCCTTCCCGTCGCCCAGCTGGGCCGCCTTCACCACAAGAGGGATGCCCCCCGCCACCGCCAGCAGCGCCCCCGCGCCGTGGGATACCGTGTTGGCGATCTCCTCCCCCAGGGTCTGGGGCCGGCGGATCTTTTCCTTTGCCATATCCGTACTCCTTTCTTCGGAAACCGTGTTATCTAATATTTGATATTAGTATATGCAGTTTTCTTCAATATGTCAAGCCATTTTATGGGTTTGATTGTAATTTTCCATATTGCATTTCCCGCCGCTTTCCGATATACTGAAACGGAGCTAGAATGAGAGGAGCCGAGCCGATGCTGGAAGAAAAGCTGCATGCGTGGGAGAGCGCCCTGTCCTCCTTCCGCCTGCCGGAGTGGGAGAACCTGCCGGAGCTGGAGCTGTACATGGACCAGGTGGTGCTGCTGATGAGCCGCTACCTCTCCTTCCCCCCGCCCTTCAGCGGGGAGGAGAAGGAGGACAAGGTCATCACCGCCAGCATTGTCAACAACTATGTGCGCATGAAGATTATGCCCGCGCCGGTGAAAAAGAAGTACAGCCGGGTGCACCTGGCCTATCTGCTGGTGATCTGTTCGCTGAAACAGTGCCTCAGCATCGCCTCCATCCAAAAGCTGATGCCGGTGGGGCTGGAGGAGGACGAGGTGCGGCGGTTTTATACCCACTTCACCCAGCAGTACGCCGGCGTCACCGGGATGTTCGCCCGGTATGTGGAGGATGCCCTCCCCGGCACGGGGGCGGAGGGCCTGCCTGTCTCCACGGCGGTGGCGGCCAACCTGGCCAAGTCCCTGACGGAGTATCTCCTCACCGCCCCGGAGGCGCCGGAGGAATAGGGCCGGGTAAAATCACGCCTTCGCGGCGGCGCCTCCGGGCGCCGCCGTCCTTTCGTCCCCCGGCAAAAAGCGGCGAAGAGGCCCTCCTTCTGGAGGGCCTCTTCCCGCAGGGGTGAGGATGTATGAGAAGTGAGAAAGGAGAATGGTATCAAGGTTTTTTCCCGGGGTGGCAGGTCCCCCTGCCGGGGCAGCCGGCACAGCCGCAGCCGCAGCCTCCGCCGCCGGACTTCTTCTGCCGCGCCAGGTGGACGAGGATCGCCACCACCACCGCCAGGAGGATGGCCCCCACAACCAGGGAGCCCCAGTTTTCCGCCAGCCAGGTCATATCAACAGCCTCTTTTCTTTCTTATACGCGGACCGGGATGTCCCGCAGGGTCTTGCTCTCCTTATAGGGACGGAAGAGCAGGTACACCAGGGCGATCAGCGCCGCGAAGGCGATGACGGTCCAGATCCCGAAGGGAGCCTCACCGGTAATGAGCCCGCCGATCTGATAGACGATCATGGAGATCACATAGGCAAAGCCGCACATATAGCCGATGGCGCCCAGGGTCCACTTCCAGTTGTTCATCTCCCGCTTGATGGCGCCCATGGCCGCAAAGCAGGGGGCGCACAGCAGGTTGAAGATCATGAAGGAGTAGGCGGTGAGGCCCGTGAAGGCCGAGGCGATGGCGGGGTAGATGCCGGAGGCGTCCTCCATCAGATCCGCCTCGCCGGCATACTGGAAGGCGATGCCGAAGAAGTTCACCACCTCCTCCTTGGCGATGAGGCCGGTGACGGTGGCGCAGGTGAGCGCCCAGGCGCTCTCCCCGATCCAGCCCAGGGGGTAGAAGAG
This sequence comes from uncultured Oscillospiraceae bacterium, assembly GCA_944385425.1. Classification (GTDB taxonomy): domain Bacteria; phylum Bacillota; class Clostridia; order Oscillospirales; family Oscillospiraceae; genus CAJFPI01. The sequence continues at coordinate 31,771 of CALWXD010000118.1, forward strand.
CCAGGCCACGGCGCTGCCGACAGAGGCCAGCAGAGAGTGGTTGGTATCGGCCACCGCGCCGAAGGCGCCGTTTTCAAAGCCGTAGCCCATGAGGAACCACAGGATAATCGAGCTGATGAGGATGACGGTGCCGGCCCGCTTGATGAAGGCCCAGCCCCGGTCCCAGGTGCCCCGCAGCACGTTTGCCATGGAGGGCGTGTGGTAGGCGGGCAGCTCCATGACGAAGGGGGCGGGCTCGCCGGCGAACATCTTGAACTTCTTGAGCATGATGCCGGAGATCACCACCGCGGCGATGCCGATGAAGAAGGCGGACACCGCCACCCAGGGGCTGTTGCCGAAGATGGCCCCGGCAAAGAGGCCGATGATGGGGATCTTGGCGCCGCAGGGGATAAAGCCGGTGGTCATGATGGTCATCTTCCGGTCCCGGTCCTGCTCGATGGTCCGGGAGGCCAGGATGCCGGGGACGCCGCAGCCGGTGGCCACCAGGAGGGGGATGAAGGACTTGCCGGATAGGCCGAACCGCCGGAAGATCCGGTCCATGACGAAGGCGATCCGGGCCATATAGCCGATGTCCTCCAGGATGCACAGCAGGAACATCAGCACCAAAATCTGGGGCACAAAGCCCAGCACCGCGCCGACGCCCGCCACAATGCCGTCCTGGATGAGGCCGTAGAGCCAGCTGCCCTCCGCCACATTCAGCGCGCCCAGCGCGGCGTCAAACCAGCCGGGCACCAGCTCGCCGAAGAGCACGTCGTTGGCCCAGTCGGTGCCGAAGGTGCCGATGCCGATGCCCCATTCCGCCCCCTCGGAGGCGGCGGTGCCGTCAAAGAGGGCGGCGGGGGAGGTGCCCATGGCGATGGAGTAGATCAGCACCATCACCGCCGCGAAGATGGGCAGGGCCAGGACGCGGTTGGTGACGATCCTGTCGATCTTATCCGAGACGGTGAGCCGCCCCCGGTTCTTTTTCCGGCAGCAGGCCCCGATGATGGAGGCGATCCAGCCGTAGCGCTCGCCGGTGATGATGGACTCGGCGTTGTCGTCCATCTCCTCCTCGCAGGCCTTGATGTCCTGCTCCACATGCTCCAGCTCCGCCTTGCCGATCTTCAGCTGCTCGATGACCTTGTCGTCCCGCTCGAAGATCTTGATGGCGTACCAGCGCTGCTGCTCCTCGGGGATGCTGTGGAGGAGGTACTCCTCGATGTGGGCCAGGGCGTGCTCCACCGAGCCGGAGAAGGTGTGCATGGGGACGGTCTTCTCCCCGCTGTTTGCCACAGCGATGCACCGCTCCGCCGCCTCCATGACGCCGCTGCCCTTTAGGGCGGAGATCTCACAGACCTCGCAGCCCAGGGCCTCCCCCAGCTTTTTGCTGTTGATGCTGTCGCCGCTCTTGGCCACCACGTCCATCATGTTGACGGCCACCACCACCGGGATCCCCAGCTCGGTGAGCTGGGTGGTGAGGTAGAGGTTCCGCTCCAGGTTGGTGCCGTCCACAATGTTCAAAATCACGTCCGGCCGGTCCTGCACCAGATAGTTCCGGGCCACAACCTCCTCCAGGGTGTAGGGGGACAGGGAGTAGATGCCGGGCAGGTCCATGACGGACACGTCCTTGTGGCCCTTCAGCCGTCCCTCCTTCTTCTCCACCGTCACGCCGGGCCAGTTGCCCACAAACTGGGCCGACCCGGTCAGCGCATTGAACAGCGTGGTCTTGCCGCAGTTTGGGTTGCCCGCCAACGCAATTGTAATAGGCATGATCTTTCCCTCTTTCCATTTTTGTTCCAAGGCTGTAATTAGTATAAGCTAACTCATGCTCTGAAAAAACAGGCGGTCCGCCGCCCTCTTCCGCCGCGCCTCTTCCCCGCCGGGGCCTGTCTCGAGCCCCAGGGAAGGGTTTTGGCGCGTCAAAACCTCTTCCGCCGCGTCCGACCATTTTCGGCAGGACACGCGCCTGCCGTTTTGCCGGAATTCACTTCCGGCAAAACTCCTCTGCCCGCCGCAGCGACACATCCGCATAGCGGATGTGAGGGGGGTATCGGATTTTTGAGCTCCGCTCAAAAATCCGTATCTAGGGGGGACGGAGTCACCCCTAGACGACTTCTACCATCTCCGCGTCCGCCTTCCTCAGGCTCAGCTCATAGCCCCGGAGGTTGATCTCGATGGGGTCTCCCAGGGGGGCCACCTTCCGCACGAAGATCTCCGTGCCCTTGGTGATGCCCATGTCCATGATGCGGCGGCGCACCGCGCCCTCGCCCCGGAGCTTTTGCACCACGACGGTCTCGCCCACCTTCGTCTCCCGCAATGTCTTCATACGCTCTCTCCTTCCTGTCTGGCGGCCCCTCAGACCATGATCTGGCTGGCCATCTCCTTGCTGATGGCCACCCGGGCGTCCTTCACCTGGACGATGACATTGCCGCTGATCTCGCTGACCACCGTCACCATCGTCCCGGCCACAAAGCCCATGCTCTCCAAGAACTGCCGCACCTCGGTCCGGCCGCCCACCTGCTTGATGTACTTCTCCTCGCCGGCCTTTGCCAATGTCAGAGGCATCATACCGCCCTCCCGCGCCATTTGTCTTATGGGTTTTTCAAAATTGTGGATTAGCCTTTCCTAACCCGCGTCTATATTAGCATCGACTAACTCGTTTGTCAACCATTTTTTCGCAGGCGCGGAAAAATTTTTAGGTCCCGCCCGCCAGGCCCCTCCTTCGCCGGCATGGCGGAGGCGGCGGCCCGCCTTGCAATCCCCGGTGGGCTGTGATAGAATAGGCCCCAGAGCGGCGGGCCCCGGGGTTTCTCCGGGCCCTGCCGCAATCTGGGAGGCGGGGCGCCTCCCCTCTTTCGGAGGTCTTCCCATGTTCACCGGTTTTTGCGATCAGACAGTGGATTTTCTCTGGCAGATCCGTTTCAACAATGAGCGGCCCTGGTTCGAGGCCCACAAGGCCGACTACCTCGCCCATGTGCTCCAGCCCATGCGGGCGCTGGGGGAGGAGCTGTATGACTATATGGCGGGAAAATACCCCCAGCTGTGGCTCAACCTCCATGTCTCCCGGATCTACCGGGACGCCCGGCGGCTGTTTGGCCGGGGGCCCTACAAGGACCACATGTGGTTCTCCCTGCGCCATGAGAATGAGGCGTGGACCAGCCGCCCGGTGTTCTACTTTGAGATCATGCCGGAGGGGTACTCCTACGGCATGGGGTTCTACAGCGCCACCCCCCAGGTGATGGAGCGGTTCCGCCGGGAGGCCGCGGAGGACCCCGCCCCACTGGAAACGCTGGCCCGCCGCCTCAGCCGGCAGGACCGGTTCCACCTGGAGGGGGAGGAGTACGCCCGGAAAAAGCCCGCCCCCTCCAAGCTGCTGGAGCCCTGGATCAGCCGCAAAAACCTGACCGTCTGCTGTGACCTCCCCTACGACGAGGCGGCCTTTTCCCCCGCCCTGGCGGAGCAGGTGCGGCAGGGCTTTGATTTCCTGGTGCCCTACTACGAATTTTTCGCCCGCCTGTGCCCGGACACGGAGGGGTGACAGAATTTACAGTTTTGTGATAATTTCCCCGGCTCCACCGGGTACAATGGTGGGAAACGGAACGATCAAAAAAGGAGGATCCTCCCTTGAATAAGCTCTCCAACGCCATCGACCGGTTCTGCGTCAAGCACCCCTACTGGGGCATCCCCAACTTGATGCGCTTTATTGTCATCGGTACAGTGGCCGTGTATCTGCTCTACCTGCTGACGGGGTACAACATGGGGATCTACCAGCTGCTGGCCTTCTCCCCCTACCACATCCTTCGCGGCCAGGTCTGGCGGCTGGTGACCTTCATCTTCCTCCCCAGCACCGCCAGCCCCATCTCATTGATCTTGATGCTGTACTTCTATTATTGGATCGGCGGGGCCCTGGAGAACCAGTGGGGGACGCCCAAGTTCACCATCTACTACCTCAGCGGCGTGGTGCTGACCATCCTGGGCGCTGTGGCCACCACCCTCATCACCGGGAGCAATACGGTTCTCATGAGCACCAGCTATGTGAACCTGTCCATGTTCTTCGCCTTCGCCGCCCTGTACCCCGACGCCCAGGTGCTGCTGTTTTTCTTTATCCCCATCAAGATCAAGTGGCTGGCCTACCTGGACGGGGCCTTCTTTGTCTTTGAGATCGCCTCCGCCATCGGCCAGCAGGACTGGGCCGGCGCCGTCTCGCCGGTGATCGCCCTGCTCAACTTCCTGGTGTTCTTCTGGCCCTCCCTCACCGGCTCCCTGCGCCGGGAGCGGGTCCGCGCCAGCCGCCAGTCCACCCGGTTCCGCCAGACGGTGAAGGCCGCCCAGCAGGCAAAGCCCTACCACCACAAGTGCGCCGTCTGCGGCAAGACCGACGCGGACTACCCCAACATGGCCTTCCGCTACTGCTCCCGCTGCGCCGGGTACCACTGCTACTGCGAGGAGCACATCTTCAACCACGTCCACTTCACCGAGGACGACGGGAAACCGTAACCGCTCCGGCGGGGGATCCGGCATCCCCCGCCCCTTTCCGCCCCAGCCCCCTTCCGCGGCAGCAGGGCCTTTCTCCCTTGACAAGCGGGGCGGAAATGCGTATAATAGAGGGCAATTGCAAAGGAAAGGATCGGCCGGCGGCGTATGGACGACGCGGACAACAGCGACGAGAATCGAATATTCTTCTCTAATATCTGGCATGGCTTGCCGCGGCATTGGGCGGGAGGCTGTGTCTTTTTGCGCGTTTTTCGCCCCATGCGGCGGTAGCGGCGGCCCCCTCTGCAGTACATGACAGCGCTTATCCCACTGGTTCCTGTTGGCAAATTGTATCAAATAAAGGAGAGAAATTTTTTTGGACAGTATCCCTCAACAGCTGCTTTTGCAGGTGATTCTCATCGCGATCAACGCCTTTTTCGCCATGACGGAAATCGCCGTCATCTCCCTCAACGCCACCAAGCTGCGCAAGATGGCGGAGGAGGGGGATAAGTCGGCGCCGAAGCTGCTGAAGCTGGTGGAGGAGCCCTCGGCCTTCCTCTCCACCATCCAGATCGGCATCACCCTGGCCGGCTACCTGGGCAGCGCCTTCGCCGCGGAGAACTTCTCGGACTACCTGGTCAACTGGATCTATGACGACCTGGGGTTCCACTCCATCCCCGTCGGCGCCCTCAACGCCATCTCCGTTATCATCATCACCATCATCCTGTCCTACTTCACCTTGATCTTCGGTGAGCTGACGCCGAAGCGCATCGCCATGCAGAAGCCCCTGCAGGTGGCCCGTTTCGCCTGCGGCGTGGTCTCCGCCATCGCCTTTATCATGCGCCCGGTGATCTGGCTGCTCTCTGTCTCCACCAACGGCGTCCTCCGCCTGCTGCGGATGAAGACGGAAAACGAGGAGGAGACGGTCACTGAGGAGGAGATCCGCATGATGGTGGACCTGGGCGAGGCCCGGGGCGCCATCGACGGCAACGAGCGGGAGTGGATCGACAACGTCTTTGAGTTTGGTGACGCCTCCGTCCGGGACGTGATGGTCCACGTCTCCGACATCACCGCCTTCTCCGTGGACGCCACGGACGAGGAGATCGAGAACACCATCCGGGAGAGCGGCCTGTCCCGTTTCCCGGTCTACGAGGGGGATATCCACGGCATCCAGGGGATCTTGAACGCCCGGGAGTTCCTGCTGGACCGGCGCGGCGACCACCCCAAGCCCTTGAAGGATCTGCTCCGGGCGGCCTACTTCGTGCCGGATACGCTGAAGGCCACCACCCTGATGCAGGATATGCGCTCTAAGAAGATCCACATCGCCATTGTGGTGGATGAGTATGGCGACACCGCCGGCCTTGTCACCATGGAGGATCTGCTGGAGGAGATCGTTGGCAACATCTACGACGAGTTTGACCCCTCCGAGCCGGCGGAGATCGAGCAGATCGCCCCGGACCTCTGGCGGGTCAGCGGCAGCGCCGACATCGAGGAGGTGGCGGAGGCCATGGACGTGGAGCTGCCGGAGGATCTGGAGTTTGACACCCTGGGCGGCCTGGTATTCAGCCGCCTGCACACCATTCCCCAGGACGGCACGGTGCTGGATGTGGAGGCCTACGGCCTGCACATCCATGTGGAGGAGATCGCGGAGCGCCGCATTGTGGCGGCCACGGTCCGCCGCTGCCAGCCGGAGCCGGAGGAGGGCGAGCCCCAGCCCCAGCAGGGGTCGTCCAAAACCCAATAATAGAGCCCCATGCGCCTAAGGCGCGCCGCGGGCAGGGGCAAAGCGCCTTTGCGCGTGCGTTTCGTCCCGTCCCCCGCGCCACAACAAAAAAACCGCCGCGCCCCGGAGGTCTCCGGGGCGCGGCGCCCATTTCCGCGGAGGAATGCCGCAAAAGAGCGCCGCCGCCCGGCATGCCGGACGGCGGCAGGTTTTTGCGCTTTTACTGGAGGATGCTGAGCACCAGGGTCAGAACAATGAACACGGCGCCCACCCACTTGGTCCAGCGGGCCAGCTTAGCATCCAAGCTCTTGGCCTTGCTCTTGGCCAGGAAGGTGTCCGCCACGCCGCCAATGGCGCCCAGGCCCCGGCTCTTTCCGCTCTGGAACAGAACCATCAGAATAATCGCAAGCCCAACCAGCAGCTGGAGAATGGTGACAAACAGTAACATTTCGCGAACCTCCCGTTTATTGATCCCAGCGCGGCAAACGGCGCTGTCAGTTGCTCACAGGTGCTTATCATACCATATTGTTGACACAAATGCAAGTGAAAATTCCAAAGAGACCCTGTTTTTTCCCCGCTTTTTTGCCATTTCCGCTTCTCCGAAGGACCCCGGCCCGCCGCCCCTAGGCCAGCAGCAGCGCCTCCGCGCCCAGGATGAGGAGGAAGGCGGCGTTCCAGAAGGTAAAGACCTTCAAAAACGCCCCCTGCCGGCCGGGGTAGGCCCGGGTAAAGGCCTGGAAGGAGATGAGGCTTGCGAGGGAGGCGATCAGCGTCCCCAGCCCGCCCAGGTTCACCGCCGTAAGGAGGGCGGCGGCATTCTGGGTAAAGCCCGCCAATAAAATGGCCGCGGGCACATTGCTGATGACCTGGCTGGCCAGGATGCCCGCCCACAGCTCCCGCCCCTGCACCAGGGAGACCAGAAGGCCGCTGACCTCCGGGATGCGCTTGAGGTTGCCGACAAAGATGAAAAAGCAGAGGAACGTCAGAAGGAGAAAGTAGTCCACCGAGCGGAACAGCTTCCGGTTGACCACCAGCACCACCGCGGCGACGCACAGCAGCACCGGCAGGTACGACAGCACCCGGAACACCACCAGCAGGCACAGCGCCAGCAGCAGCAAAAACGGCGCCAGGGAGGCCAGCAGGCGCTTTGCCGCCGGCGTCTCCTCCCCCTCCAGCGCCCCGCTCCCCCGCAGGGGCTCGTCCCGCTGGACCAGCAGCACCGCCAGCAGCATCAGCAGGGCAAGGCCGGCGTAGGGAAACACCGACCGGGCAAACTGTCCCAGGGAGAGGCTGGCGGCGGAGTAGAGGTAGAGGTTCTGGGGGTTGCCGATGGGGGTGGCCATGCTGCCCAGGTTTGCCGCGATGGTCTCCAGCACCACCAGCTTGAGGACCCTCTCCTCCCGGCCGATCATGCGGAACACCAGGAGGGTGAAGGGCACAAAGGTGATGAGGGTCACGTCGTTGGTGATGACCATGCTGGAGAAAAAGCACAGCAGCACCAGCAGCACCGACAGCCCCCGCAGCCCGCTGGATCGGCGCAAAAGCGTCCGCCCCAGGAGGGCGAAGGCCCCCTGGGTCTGAAAGCCCGCCACAATCAGCATGAGGCAGAACAGGAGGGCCAGCGTGCGGTAGTCCGGATAGCCCAGGTAGGCCAGGTCCGGCCGAACCAGCAGGGCGGAAAACAGGGCCAGAAAAAGGGAGACGCAAAACACCGTCTCCTGCTTGAAGAAATGCACCATCCGTGCCATTGCGATCCATCTCCGTTTTTGTACAGGTAGCGCCGGCCGGGGCGGCCGCCCCGGCGGCAAACGCCCCTATTATACAGCGGCCCGGCGGAGAAGGCAAGAGCCAGAAGCTTTCCAGGCCGCTTCTGCCTGTCCTTTTTCAAAAAGGGACGTGGTTTCAGGAAAAATGGAGATCCGCCCCCGCTGCGGCGGAAATTTCACGCTGCCTCCAGCAGCGGCGGGCCATCCCCTCCTGCCGCTGCATCACCCGAACGCCGCGGGCGCGCCTGCCCGAACAACGAAAACAACCGCAAGCACGCCGAGGAGGAAAATCGTAGACCAAATCCACAGCCCCCTGGATTTCAAATGGAGCCCTCCTCCGGCGATTTTTTCAAGGACACCCCCCATTACAACGGAAAACGCAAAGATACCGCCCCAAATGGCCCAGCCGTAATGGCTGTGCCCGTATGCCGCGCCTGCCGGATGAGGCCCGCACAGCTCCCCAAGCAGCAGAGCGATCGCAAATCCGAAAAGCGCGGTACCGGAAAAATACCTTTTCCCCAGCAGCGCGGGGACCGCGGATACTGCCATGGCGACCCAGAAAATATTCCGGCGGAGCAGCCAGCCGTATAGATAGCGCAGCTGCCCGGGGTCGTCTCCCCACAGCCACCCCAATACGCTTGCCGGTCGCCCCGCCGCCCCGAAAACGCGCCCGGCGAGATAGATCAGCAGGTACCCTCCGACAACCGCCAGGGCAAAGAGCAGGTTCTTTTTTAGGCGCCTTCGGCGTTTCTCGGCTTTCCCTTTTTCCTCCCTTTTATAGAGATCATAAATCTGTTCTGCCGGGGATGTCCCGGTTTCCTGCGGGGCAAGCAGGAAGTCCACCGTTGTACCAAAGATCTCCGCCAGCTTGAACAGGTTTTCCGTATTCGGGGCGGATTGGTTTGTTTCCCATTTGGTAACCGCCTGGCGGCTTACCCCTACGAGCTCAGCCACTTTCTCCTGCGACATGCCGGCGTCCTGGCGGCATGCCTTGATTTTCTCTCCCAGCGTCATCAGCTGCACCTCCTTTTCGCTGTCATCATACCAAAAATGTTCCCCTTTGACCACCAACGACAGGGCAACTATCGGTTGCCATACAAAAATTTCTTCTAAGCGCGGGTCGTTTCCCCGCTATGGCCGCTGTCTGTGCCGCGATGCCCCCTACCCTGGCGCTGCTTATGGGCCGGGCCCCGCCGCCCGGCGGCGCCGGCGGGGCTGCCGCCACCGCCTGGGCTGAAAAAAGACCGCCGGGAGAGGCACTTGACGGAACGGGAAAGACGTACTATACTAATTTTATCTATGCCAACAGAGGGGAGGGGGACCATGACAGCGCAAGCGCGGCTGTCCCTGCCGCCGCGGCTGGCGGCGGTGGCCGCCCTGGTGCCCCCGGGGACGCGCCTGGTGGACGTGGGGACAGACCACGGCTACCTCCCGCTGCTGCTGCTGGAGGAGGGGCGGGTCCTCTCCGCCATCGCCACGGACATCGCCCCCGGCCCCCTGGGCCGGGCCCGGCAGGCCGCCGGGGAGCGGGGGACCGCCCTGGACTGCCGTCTGTGCGACGGCCTTGCTGCCGTGTCGCCGGAGGAGGCGGACACGGTGGTCATCGCCGGCATGGGCGGGGAGACCATCGCGGGCATCCTCGCCGCCGCCCCCTGGACCCGGGAGGGGAGGACCCTGCTGCTGCAGCCCATGAGCAAGGCGGAAAAGCTCCGGCCCTGGCTGACGGAGCGGGGCTACGCCATCCATCAAGAGGTGCTGGTGGAGGACCGGGGAAAGCTCTACCCCATCCTCCTGGCCCGGGGCGGCCACCCGCCGCCCCTGTCCCCTCAAGAGGTCTGGGCCGGCCTGGGGCGGGACGAGCCCCTCTACCCCCGGTACCTGGCCCTACAGATCCGGCGGCTGCGCCGGGCGGCGGCGGGCCTCAGGCGGGCCGGCGGCCCATCGGCGGCGCGCCTGGCCGCCCTGGAGGAGGACTTGAAGGCGCTGGAGAATGTCTGCAGGGAGGAAGAATATGACAAGAGTACAGGAGATTGAGTCGGCGCTGTTCCAGTTCGCCCCCAGGGAGCTGGCCCAGAGCTGGGACAACGTGGGCCTGCTGGTGGGGGACCCCGCCGCCCCGGTGGAGCGGATTTTGGTGGCCCTTGACGTGACGGAGTCGGTGGTGGAGGAGGCGGCGGCCTCCGGCTGCCAGCTGATCGTGGCCCACCACCCGCTGATGAACTGCGCCTGGCACCCGGTGCAGTCGGTCCGCATGGACGACGCCCAGGGCCGCCTCATTACATCGCTGGTCCGAAACGACATCGCCGCCATCTGCATGCACACCAACCTGGACGCGGCGGGGGGCGGCGTCAACGACTGCCTGGCCATGGCCCTGGGGCTGATGAACATCGTCCCGCTGGAGGAGGGCTGCCTCTGCCGCGGCGGCGTCCTGGTGGACCCCATGGACCTTGCCGCCTTCGCCGCCTATGTGAAAAAGCGGCTGGGGGCCAACGGCGTGCGCTACGCCAACGGCGGCCGGGAGGTCCACAAGGTGGCGGTGGGCGGCGGCGCCTGCGGGGAGTACGCCGCCCTGGCCCGGGAGCTGGGGTGCGACACCTTTGTCACCGCCGACCTCAAATACCACGACTTTCAAAACGCGGCCCCCTGGGGCCTCAACTTGATCGACGCCGGCCACTTCCCCACGGAGGACGTGGTGTGCCCCCAGCTGGTGAACCTGCTGGAGGACCGGTTCCCGGCGCTGACCATCTTAAAATCGACCCGCCACAGCGAGGTCATCCAATACGTTTGAGAAGGAGAAACACCCATGTCCGGACATTCCAAATGGCACAATATCCAGAAGACCAAGGGGGCGGCGGACGCCAAGCGCTCCCAGATTTTCACCAAGATCGCCCGCAAAATGATCGTGGCCGTCAAGGAGGGCGGCAGCGGCGACCCCAACAACAACTCCCGCCTGGCCACCGTCATCGCCGAGGCCAAGGCCGCCAACATGCCTAACGACAACATCAAGCGCACCATCGACAAGGCCCTGGGCGCCGGCAACAGCGACAACTTCGAGAGCGTGGTTTACGAGGGGTACGGCCCCAGCGGCGTGGCGGTGATCGTGGAGGCCCTCACCGACAACCGCAACCGCACCGCGCCGGAGGTCCGCCACCTCTTTGACAAGTACGGCGGGAACATGGGCGCCAGCGGCTGCGTCAGCTGGTCCTTTGACCGCAAGGGCGTCATCGTCATCGACAACGAGGACGGGGACCTGGACGAGGAGACGGTGATGATGGACGCCCTGGACGCCGGCGCCGCCGACTTTGAGGCGGACGGCCCGGTGTTCGAGATCACCTGCGAGCCCGACGACTTCAACGCCGTCACCAAGGCCCTGGAGGACAAGGGGTATGTCTTTGCCTCCGCCGCCATCGAGATGGTCCCCCAGAACTACGTCAAGCTCACCAGCGAGGAGGACATCAAGAACATGACCAAGATGATCGACCTCATGGAGGACAACGACGACATCCAGAACGTCTACCACAACTGGGAGCAGGAGTAGCCCCCTCCAGCTGTAAAAACCGGGAGGGCGCCTGGGGGACTGCTCCAAGCTCCCCCCCCTATGCGCAGGAAAAGCCGGCACCGCGGGATTGATCCCGCGGCGCCGGCTTTTCTGATCTGATCCGCCCGCCCCCTTTCTATCTCTTCTCCGGTTTTCCCCGCCGGCCCGGGCCGGCGGGCGGTCCATCCTTCAGAAGGAGGGGAAGGAAATCCGCCTCCCTGTCAGACAGCATAGCAGGGGGGCTTTAACGCTGCTTAAAAGATCCTGTTTCCCATTTGTAAACTTTGCCGGGCGGGAATTTACACCCTGTTCACAGCTTTTTTTAAGGGGGTTTTAACTGCCGGGACTACCATCTGATGGCGGCGGGGGGATCCCTCCTGCCGGAAACCAAACCCCATCTTACAAGGAGGAAACAAGCAACATGAAGAAGTTGAAAACTCTTGCACTCGTTTTCACGCTGGTCCTAAGCATCGCCCTGCTGACGGGCTGCACCAGCAGCAACGCCGGGAACGGCGCCGCGGGAAACAACGGGACAAACGACACCACCAGCGGGGACAACGCCGGCGGCAGCAACTCCGGGGACAACGCGGCCGGGGACGACACCGCCGACGATGGTGCTGACGACGGCGAGGCGCAGCTGACCGACGCGGTGGGCGAGATCACCGCCGTAGGGGAGGACGGCACCGTGGAGGTGGCCCTCTACAGCGGCGACGCCGACGTCTCCGACTACGCCAACGCCGACCTCAGCGGCTTTCTCCCCACCGAGGACACCCAGACCCTCACCGTTGGGGACGCGGTGGCGGTGTACACCGCGGCGGACGGCGTCCTGACGGAGGCCGACGCCGCCGCCCTCACCGCCGGCGCCATGGTGATCTTCTCCAGCGACGCCGAGGGCCAGCTGGTCCAGATCGTGGTCGTCTCCACGGCGGAGGACGCCGCGGCCTAAAGGCGGCGCCGCCCCGCGCGAAAAGAAGCCCTGGAGCCCCGCCGCGGCGGCTCCGGGGCTTCCCTGCTCCGGGGCATAGGACAGCCCGGCGGCGGAATAGGCTAGGGAAAAAGGGGGCGATGGGATGCAGCAGTGCAGGATGGTGGAGATGCGCTACAAGGAGGTCATCAACATCAACGACGGATGCCGTCTCGGATATGTGGGGGATGTGGAGATCCGCCTGCCGGAGGGGCAGGTCACCGCCATCATTGTGCCGGGGCCCTGCCGGTTTTTCGGCCTTTTCGGCCGGGGGGAGGACTACTACATCCCCTGGGACTGCATCAAGCAGATCGGCGACGACATCATCCTAATCGACAAGCCCTTCCAGCGCCGAGAGCCCTACCGCTGTACGGGAAAGCGGGGGCGCTGCCGGTTTTGAGGGAGGGGAACAAAGGGAAGAGGCGGCATATCCAGAGGATATGCCGCCTCCTTTTCTCCGACTGCCGGCCCTTAGGCCCCTGCCGCCGTCTGCAGGATGTTGGTCCGCACCCGGTCCACATGGAGCACCGCCAGCTCCTCCGCCAGGGCCTCGTCCCCGGCGGCCAGGGCGTTGAAGATGTCCCGGTGCTCCGCCACCGAGGCCTTGGCCCGCACGCTGAGGGAGACGGACATCTGCCGGAACCGCTGCAGCTTTTTGTTCAAGGCCGTCAGCTGCTTTTCAAATGTCCGGCTGCCGCAGGCGGCGTAGATGGCCTCGTGGAACCGGCTGTCGGACTCCACGATCTTGTCCGGCAGCTCCCGGGCCACATAGAACTCCTGCAGCGTCACGATCTCGTCCAGCTCGTTGAGCTCCTCCCTGGTGATCCGCCGGCAGCAGCGGGCGGTGGCCAGCCCCTCCAGGCGGCTGCGGACCTCCAGGATGTCGATCAGATCGTCCTGGGTGATCCCCACCACCACGATGCTCTTGCCCCGGCTCTCCACCAGGTCGTCCTGCTCCAGGCGGCGCAGCGCCTCCCGCACCGGCGTGCGGCTGACCTGCATCTGCTCGCTGAGCTTCAGCTCCGTGAGGGTGTCCCCCCGCTGGTACGCGCCGCTGAGAATATCCCGCTCCACCTGCTCATAGACAATATCCGCCAGCGACGTGATTTTAACAACGGCCATACAATCACCCCTTACAGCTGGTGGACAAACCGGCCGGGGGCCAGCTCCTGGATCCGCTCCTCCAGCTCGCTGCGGCCCAGGGCGTTCTGCCGGCCGTTCTCATACTCCGCGTCCACCCACTCCTTCAGCTCCTTCACCAGCGGGTCGTTTTTCCCGATGGCCGCGTCGCCGGACAGGCCGTAGTTCTCGTTGATCCAGTAGGCGATGCCCGCAAGGCCGGAGGTCTTGCTGATCATCACGCTGGCGGGGCGGCCCAGGATCTTCTTGGTGTCGAAGATGTTGTAGATCTCCTCGTCCTTCAAGAGCCCGTCGGCGTGGATGCCGGCCTTGGTCATGTTGAAGTTGCGCCCCACAAAGGGGGTGGACTCCGGGATGTGGTAGCCAATCTCCTTCTGGAAATACCGGGCGATGTCGGTGATGGCGGTGGTGTCCATCCCGTCCAGGGTGCCGCGGAACCCGGCGTACTGCATCACCATGGACTCCAGGGGCACGTTGCCCGTCCGCTCGCCGATGCCCAGCAGGGAGCAGTTCACCGCCCCCGCACCGTAGAGCCAGGCCGCGCTGGCGTTGGCGGTGGCGCAGTAGAAGTCGTTGTGGCCGTGCCACTCCAGCATCTCGCTGGGCACGTCGGCGTAGTGGCGCAGGCCGTACATAAGGCCGGGGACGCTGCGGGGCATGGCCAACTCCGTGTAGGGCACGCCGTAGCCCATGGTGTCGCAGGCCCGGATCTTCACCGGGATCCCCGCCTCCTGGGACAGCTCCTGCAGGGCGTTGACAAAGGGAACCACAAAGCCGTAGAAGTCCGCCCGGGTCACATCCTCCAAATGGCACCGGGGGATCACCCCGGCGGAGAAGGCCTCCTTCACCGCCCCCAGATAGGTGTCCATGGCCTGGCTGCGGGTCATCTTCAGCTTTTTGAAGATGTGGTAGTCCGAGCAGCTGGTGAGCATGCCGGTCTCCCGGATGCCCAGGTCCGCCACCAGCTTGAAGTCCTCCTTGCTGGCGCGGATCCAGGTGGTGATCTCCGGGAACTTTAGGCCCAGCTCCCGGCAGCGGTCCAGGGCCTCCCGGTCCTTTTTGCTGTAGACGAAAAACTCCGTCTGCCGCACGACGCCCTTGGGCCCGCTGAGGCGGGAGAGGAGCTTGAAGAGGTCCACGATCTGCTGGACGGTGTAGGGCTCCATGGCTTGCTGCCCATCCCGGAAGGTGGTGTCCGTGATGGTGATCTCCGCGGGCATGTTCACCGGCACCCGGCGGTGGTTGAAGGGGATCTTGGGGACCTCGTCGTAGCTGTAGATGTCCCGGTAGAGATTGGGCTCCTTCACGTCCTGCATATGGTATTTGTAGGACTTCTGCTCCAGCAGATGGGTGGCGTTGGACAGTTCAAGCATGGAAAGCACCTCCTGTATTTATGTATACAATTATACTTATGTGCAGGTATTTGTCAACCCCTTTTTGTAAAGAAATTTGCGGCGGCCCGCCCTGCCCCTGCGGGCGGCAGCACCCCCTTGCAAAATTTTCCTGCGCTGTGATAATGACGGCAGAACGACCGCTTGAACGAGAGGAGCCTTGGATATGTGAAAGCTGACCGCGCTGATCCTGTCCCTGGCCATGGCCCTAACCCTGGCCGCCTGCGCCCCCACCCGGGAGGACCCGCCGGAGGACGCCGGCACGCCGGGGGCCGCGGAGCCGGCAGACACCGGCGCACCGGAGCAGGCCGGCGGCACAGCGCCTAACAAGCAGGAGGCAGCCGAGCCCGGCGCCGCCCCGGAGACGCCGAACCCAGCACCGGTGCAGACGTCTCCCGCAGAGACCCCGGAGACGGAGGAGACAGCCGAACCCCCCGATCCGCAGCCTGTCCAGGAGGCGCCGCAGGAGCAGCCCGCTGCTTTAGATGATGGCGGCGGGGCCCCTAACTCCGGAGCCGGCAGCGACGCAGGCCAGGCCTCTGGAAACCAGGGCGGCTCTGGCGCAAACGGGAACACAGGCAGTGTGAACCCAAGCGGCGGCGGCCAGGGCAGCACAACCAGCGGTGGAATCCAGCCCAATGCAGCCGGGGATTACACCACAGATTCCAACGAACAGCCGGTATCTGAAGAGGACAAAGCGGCAACCAAAGCCTGGGTGGAATCCTTTGGCGGTTACATCGGTCCAGACGGCGGCATTTGGCTGCCTAACATGCAATAAAAGGCGCATATATTCAGAGGTCCCCGGCTTGGGGGCCTCTTTTTGTCCCGCCTCCCCCCCGCCGCCGAGGAAAAAATGGCGCCGGGGGACATGGATCCCCCGGCGCCTTCGCGCGCTGTCTTTCCTGTTTCCTCAGTCCAGAACGTACACCGTGCAGCTGCGCACGCCGAACTGGACGCACTCCTCATAGGTATTGTGGTACAGATCAATCTTGTTTTTCCGAATGGCGCCGCCGGTGTCCTCGGCAATGGAGAATCCATAGACGTAGGACCCGTCGCTGGTGACAATATACATCTTGGTGCCGAAGGGCAGCTGGCTGCGCTCCACGCCCACCGTCCCTCTGTGGACAGTGGAGCCGGAGGCGGTGATGGTCCCCACACCGGGGTCGCCGGTGGTGTAGGCGGTGGCCTTCATGGTGAGGGTCTGGTTGAAGGTGACCTCCTGCCCGTTTTCCAGCACCAGCTTGCCGGTTCCGTCGCCGTTGGAGACGATCTGGGCCACCTTGGCGTCATTGGGGGCGAAGTTTTCCAGCGTCCCCTTCTCGATCACTGTGCCGGTGGGCTCGGTGTCGGTGACCTCCACCAGCTGGCGGGAGACCTCCTCCCCGCCGCGGTAGACCACCTCATACACCTCGGCGTGGACCCCGTCCTGCCCCTCCTGGACCACCGTCTCGCTCCAGGTGGGGAGGATGGTGCTGTAGCGGTAGGTCACCGGACTCTCCACCACCTCCTTCACCGTCTCATAGCAGACGATCTCCTGGCCCACCGTCACGGTCACCGGGTCGCCGCTGAGGGCGACGGCCACCATATCCAGGGGGCTCACATCCACATCCAGGCGGCGCAGCAGCTGCTCCACCGTCTCGTCTCTGGCCAGAAGGCCGTGCTCCTCGCCGTTCCAGACGAGGCGGACCCTCTGCCCCTCCTTCAGCTGCACCTCCTCCGCCGTGCTCTCCCGGGGGAGGGACGCCTTGGCCACCAGGAGCACCTCCTGGGCCGGCTCCGCGGCGGCATCCCGGAGCTCCGCCGGCAGGTCAGCCGCCGAGGCGGAGGAGCCGGGCAGCAGGACGGCTGCCAGGGCAAAGGCCAGAAAGGCGGCGGAAACCGCCAGGAGCCGGATATGCCGGCCGCAGTCCTGCATCCAATGGTTCAACATCCTATTTTACCTCCTGTCTTATTGCCATGTCTCTGCATGGCAGGGACCCTCTCCGCCGCCGGCGGCAAGCGTCCCCAGCCGCCCCGGGGACCGGAAGGCCCCGGGGAGAAAACCCTCGCCTGCGGCCGCCGTTTTCCGGGGCGGCCCACCTGGCGGGAGTTTCCTGCGATAATGGGATTCTAGACAGACTTGGCGCGAATGAAACGCTTTGTAACTTTTTGTTACCATTCGGAAAACTTCGTTGAGTATACCGCTGAATCTCTGTTTTGTCAAGTTTTTTGTTTGTTTCCATTTTTGTCGGCACAAAAAGCACAAGATATAGTGGCCGCGTCTGCCTGGTATTCTATGATCCAAGCTCTATAATAGTTACAAACAGTAACAAGTATGACAAAAAGCTTTGCCCGACGGGCCGGCCCGGCGGCACGCATTTTCGGCAATATCATCAAATCCGGCCGCCCCGGCGTGGGAAAGGCTGGGTAGAAATTCAGGGGCCGGCTGTGCTATACTGCTGTCAGAGAAAACCGCTTGGGGGGAAGGATATGGTACGGCTGATCGCGCTGGATCTGGATGGGACGCTGCTGGACTCCGGGGGACACGTCCCCGCCCCGGCGGCGGACGCCATCGCCCGGGCCAGGGCCCGCGGCGTCCGGGTGGTGCTGGCCACCGGGCGCAGCGCCCGGGAGGCCGCCTGGTTCAACCGGGAGGCCCGCTGTGACGAGACGGCCGTGTGCCTGGGCGGCTGCGCGGTGGCGGACCTGTCTGCCGGGCGGCACATCCGGCAGTGGGCCTTCTCCCCAGCCGCCGCCTCCGCCCTGCGGCGGCTGGTGGACCCCTCTCTCCGGATGGTCTTTTTCGCCGGGGAGGAGCTGCTGGTCACCCCCGCCTCCGACGCCTACTTCCGCCAGGAGCCCGGCGACCTGCTTTCCCGGCTCCAGACCATTACGGCGGACCCCTGGCAGTACGCCGCGGACCACGGCCTCGCCCCCTGCAAGCTCCTGGTGCTGGGGGAGGCGGAGCGGCTCCGGCGGCTGCGGGCGGCGGTATCGCGGCTCCCGGACGTGCACCTCACCAGCTCGGACCCCACCAACCTGGAGCTGATGCCCGCCGGGACGGACAAGGGCCGGGCCCTCTCCCTCCTGTGCCGGCAGTGGGGCATCCCCCTGGCGGAGGCCGCCGCCCTGGGGGACAGCGAAAACGACCGGGAGATGCTCCTGGCGGTGGGGTTCCCGGTGGCTATGGGCAACGCCCCGCCGTCCATCCGGGCGGTTGGGCGGATGGTGGCCGACACCAACGACAACGGCGGCGCGGCCAAGGCCATCGACGCCCTGCTGGCGATGTAGGGGCGGCGGTATCCGCTGTATCCCGCTTGTGCAGGGGATACAGCGGCAAAAATCGCCGACTTCCCCCCTGCCTTCCCCACTTTGGGCTTGAAATCCCTGTGGATTTTTAGTATTATGCTATCAAGGAAACAATCGCTTTCTGAATTTCATCTGAGGAGGAAACAACCATGGCTTTGACAAGCAACAAGGCCGTCCTGTCCTGGATCGACGAGATGGCCAAAATGACCCAGCCCGACAGCATCGTCTGGATCGACGGCTCCCAGGAGCAGATCGAGGCCCTGCGGGCCGAGGCCTGCTCCACCGGCGAGATGGAGAAGCTGAACCAGGACCTGCTGCCGGACTGCTATCTGCACCGCACCGCCGTCAACGACGTGGCCCGGGTGGAGGACCGCACCTTCATCTGCTGCGAGAAGCAGGAGAACGCCGGCCCCACCAACAACTGGATGGCCCCCGCGGAGATGCATGAGAAACTGAACAAGCTGTACACCGGCGCCATGAAGGGCCGCACCATGTACGTCATCCCCTACTCCATGGGCGTGGTGGGCTCCCCCTTCGCCACGTACGGCATCGAGCTGACCGACTCCATCTATGTGGTGCTGAACATGTGCATCATGACCCGGGTGGGCCAGGCCGTGGCCGACGTGATCGGCGCCGACTTCGTCAAGGGACTCCACGCCAAGGCGGCCATCGACCGGGCGAACCGCTACATCGTCCAGTTCCCCGAGGACAACACCATCATGTCGGTCAATTCGGGCTACGGCGGCAACGTGCTGCTGGGCAAAAAGTGCTTCGCCCTGCGCATTGCCTCCTACCTGGGCCGCAACGAGGGCTGGATGGCTGAGCACATGCTCATCCTGGGCATCCAGAACCCCGCCGGTGAGGTGCGCTACCTGGCTGCCGCCTTCCCCTCCGCCTGCGGAAAGACCAACCTGGCCATGCTCATCCCCCCCGCCCACTACCGGGAGAAGGGTTGGAAGGTCTGGTGCGTGGGCGACGACATCGCCTGGATCCGGGTGGGCGAGGACGGCCGGCTGTGGGCTGTGAACC